>DAOVNN010000167.1 GCA_030630165.1 Candidatus Krumholzibacteriota bacterium | reverse complement strand
CAGTGTGAACGCAAACGAGCTTCCCTCGTTTACCTCGCTGGAGACATTCACGTAGCCGCCGTGCTGCTCCACTATGTTCTTCACTATTGCCAGTCCCAGGCCGACTCCCTCTGAGGAATCGCTGCCGACCTGGTAGAACTGCTTGAAGATGTTCTTCAGGTCGTCCTTGGGGATGCCGACTCCCTCGTCGCGGATCGTGACCTTGATCGAGACGGCCTCCTCCTCCGCGGTGAGGAATATCCTCGAGCCGCGGGAAGAGAACTTGATGGCATTACCGATCAGGTTGATCAGTACCTGCTTGACGAGGTCCTCGTCTCCGTCGACCAATGGAAGGTCGTCGGGGGACTCGATATGCAGGCGAAGGTTCTTGTCGGTGAGATACGGCTGCAGAGACGAATCGACTTCGCTGACGAGGCCCCGCAGGTCGAACAACCTGCGGCGCAGTGTCCTCTGTCCAAACTCGATCTTCGATAAGTCGAGCACCTTGTTGACCAGGCGGATGAGCCGATCGGTCTCGCTCGAGATCACTCCGAGGAAATCCTTCCCCTCGACAAACGACGGGTCGCCGATGTTCTCGGTGAGAGATTCGACATACGCCTTTATAGATGTGAGCGGTGTCTTGAGTTCGTGCGAAACGTGCGAGATGTATCCCATCTTGAGCTTGTTCGAGTTCTCGAGCGTACTATTCTCCTTCTCGAGGCGCCTGATCCTTCCGGTCATGACCTCGTAGAGCCGGCTCTTCTCGATGGCGGTCGAGATCTGGCCGGAGAGGATCGACATCAGCTTGATGTCCGCCTCGGTGAACGGCTCGAAACCCCTGTCACCGACGAGCAGGACGCCCTTCGAGTCGTGGCCCGAGAGGACCGGTACGGCGAGGATCGGCTTGAGGCCCCTCTCCTTTATAAGGAGGGATTCCCCCAGCGTCTCGTGCCGGGAGGCGTTCTCGATGGTAAGACCCTCTTCGCTGCCGATCATCTCTCGCAGGAGCGGGTCCTCACCGAGCTTGCCGTAGATCTCATCGACGCAGACGTTCCCTGCCCCGATCTCGATGAACTTGACTACCTCGCCTTTCTGCGAGACCAGCGCGACCGCGGCCCATGGGCGGCGCAGCAGGAGGGTGACTTCCTTGCATACCATCTTGAGCAGTGTGTCGAGGCTTATGACGGAGTTGATCCCGAGGCTGATGTCGTAGAGACGGGTCAGCTCGAGGATCCTCTCGCGCGAGGAATCGAGACGCTTCTCGGCGTCCTGGAAATAGACCTGGAAATTATCGTAGAACGTACCGAACAGGTATGTCATCAGACTCATGAATCCGCCGACGACCAGAAGCGTACCTATGAGGTAATGCGGTTCGGCCGGTCCGGCGAAGGTGCCGGAGATAACGGAGTTGTGCGGAATGACGCCCTTGTATTCGAGCAGCCCGAGCATCGCTATCGACGCAACGGTGACGAAAGTCACGGCGAACCCTGCCGTAATGGCGGGAAGCAGTCTGCCCGCGAAGAAGAGCGGGACGATGACGAGGAACATGAACGGGCTGTTCACCGTTCCCGTCAGATAGATCAGCGAGAGCACGGTGGCAAGGTCTATCATAACCACGAACCAGCTCCAGACCCGCTGCTCGGCGACCACACTGCCGTGGTTCCTCAATATCCCCCGAACGGAGGAAATGATCACACTGAGAAAGGCCGCGCCGAGAAACACAGCCACGACCAATCCGGTGTGGTAGGTGAATCCCGCGATCTCCCTGGCGACGTAGAGGATGGCGAACATGGCAACGAGCTCGATCAGCCTCGCCTGAGTTATGCTGACGAGCGGCGGGGATTTGCCTTTTTTTGTCTCATTGATGGTCATTTTCCTGCTCTTTCAAATCGCCGGGACTGTGGCCATCGCGCAGTGGGACACTGATGGTGACCTTCGTGCCCTTGCCGCTGCTGCTGCTCACCCGGATCTCTCCCCCCATAATATCTATTATGTTTTTTACAAGGGCCAGCCCGAGACCGAGGCCCCCGGCCCGTCGTTCCGAATCTCCCCTGTAGAACGGATTGAATATCTCTTCTATCTCGTGCTCCGGTATCCCTACGCCCTCATCCGCCACTGTGACGATCAGGACGTTCTCCGCGGCGTTGCCGCGCCTCTCCCTCATTGTCTTCGCATCGACCGTGACCGGGACATCTCCTCCGCTGTGCTTCAGCGCATTGGAGATCAGGTTATCGAGAACGACCTCGAGATGTTTCCTTCGAAGGAGGACAGGCGGCATGCCGGGATCGATGGAATTCCTCAGTCTCGTCCGCTCAGCGCCCTCGCGGGGCCTGAGCTTCTCGACGAGTCCGCGGATGTCGACGATCTCGAACTCGCCGGCCTGTTCACCGACACGATCGAACCTGAGCAGCTGAACGAATGATTCGACAATTTCCTGGAGTTGGACGATCGACTCCCTGAGCCGCAGGAAGTAACGCTTTTCGTCATCATCCGCGGTTTCCCCGAACTTGTCCTCGAGAAGCTCGACGTATCCGCTTATAGAAGTCAGGGGCTTGATCAGCTCGTGGCCGACGATCATCGAGGCCGACTCGAAGACGCTCCGGTAGTGTTGGAGCTCCTCTTCGAGGAGTTCCATCTCGCTCCGCTCATCAAGCACGGCCTCCGATGCGCGGCCCCTGTCCATATCGATCGTCCCGGCCACTACAGCCTCCGACTATAGAGTTTCGACCTCAGCTGTTTCCGAGGCCTCCTCCTTGCGCCGCTCTCTTACGACGACGCTTCCCGTCATTCCCTTTCCAAATTTCTTCAGTTCCGACGCGATATCGCTGACCTGCGCGAAATGCTTCAGCCGCTCGCCATCGTTGAGAACGAGCGCTATCGTCAGCGACATCAGCGGCACCCTCTTGATCTCGCCAAGGCGGTTCCTGATCTCGAGGTATCCCTTACGGATGTCCTCCTCGTTCAGCAGGACAAGCGAACCCTTGTCGAATTCGTCGATGATGTGCCGCCCGATGAACTCGGCGCGTTCGAGAGAGGTGACGATGACGAAATCGTCGCCGCCGATATGGCCGACGAAATCTCCCTGCCCGCCGAGCGAGTTGACCGCTTCGGTGATGATGTCGGCGAGGAAGAGGATCGATTCGTCACCCTTCTGATATCCGTAGTAATCGTTGTATGCCTTGAAATTGTCGATGTCGATGTAGAGGAACGCGAAGGATTCGCAACCGTCGATCCTCCTGGCCAGCTCCTTCTCGATCGCCTTGTTCCCGGCGAATCCGGTGAGCGGGTTGGCGTTCTTCTGGTTCTGGCTCCACTCGAGCACATTGTGGACGCGGAGCAGGAGTTCCTCGTTCGAGTAAGGTTTTACGAGGTAGTCGTTGGCGCCTCCCTGCAGGCCCTTGATCTTGTCGGGAAGGTCGCTCTTTGCGGTGAGCATGATTATCGGGATCTGACTCGTCTGGAAATCCGCCCTGAGCCGGCGGCAGACCTCGAAGCCGTCGATCTTCGGCATCATCAGGTCGAGAAGGACCAGGTCCGGTATCGAACGCCTGACGTTGTTGAGCGCCTCCTCGCCGTTTTCGGCGGTGACGACATCGTAGCCGTTCTTCTCCAGCTGGAATTTGAGTATACGCCGGATGTGCTCCTCGTCATCCACGACCAGGATCTTCCGGATGTCTTTATCTTTCCCTGCGCTCATCAATGCAAATCCCCGGAAAGTGTGGTGCCCCTCTGCATTAATCTGGTGTTCAGCCGATTTTCAGGGAGGGAAACGCAATATTAATGCCAAGGAAAGGGAAGTATCGGGAGGGGGTTAGATCAAGACATGAAAGGCGTTATATACACGGTTTACGCTCGCGAACAGCGTTTCTGAAAGCGGGGGATACTTCCCTGAGATTTCGAATAATGCAATGCGGACAATGCATAATAAATGTTATCAGGAATAGATGTAACGACGGAGAAAACGGAAAGATATGCACTACGACCAGGACTTGAGCTCCCCCCTGGGGAAGGTGTTGAGATCGAGCCCGTCGTTCCGTCCGGCGGAGAGATGGTGCCATGCGGCGCAGGCGATCATCGCGGCGTTGTCTGTACAGTACTCTATCGGCGGCCACGACACCACGGCGCCCGCTCCGCCGATCCGCTCCGTCATAACCTCACGGAGGCGCCCGTTCGCCGCGACTCCGCCGGCTATGTAGAACCGTGACGTCTTCGTTCTCTCGACAGCCATGACAGATTTGAGCGCCAGGGCATCGACGATCGCCTCCTGCGCCGAGGCCGCGACATCCACGACGGTCCGCTCAGACATCTCGCCAAGCTCTTCGACCTTAAGGCGCACCGCTGTCTTCAGTCCCGAAAACGAGAAGTCGCATTCTCCCGAGCTGCGCATCGCGCGGGGAAACTTGAACGCCGCCGCGTCCCCCTCGCGCGCCGCCTTCTCGATCGAGGGCCCACCGGGATAGGGAAGCCCGAGGATCTTTCCGATCTTGTCGAACGCCTCCCCCGCCGCGTCATCACGGGTACCACCGAGAAGTTCGTATCTGCCCGGTCTCTCGACATTGAAGAGCTGGGTGTGACCCCCCGAAACAACGAGTACGACCGCCGGCGTCTCCATCGGCTGATCGATCGCGTTGGCCAGTATGTGTCCCTCGATGTGGTGGATCCCGGCGAGCGGTAACCCGCTCCCGTATGCGACAGCCTTTGCGAATGACAGGCCGACGAGCAGCGATCCGGTAAGCCCCGGACCATTGGTCACCCCGATACCGGCAAGGTCGCCGAGCCCGATGCCGGCCTCCTCCATCACCGTCTCGTATAGGGGCAGAAGGGTCTTCATGTGCGTACGAGAGGCGATCTCGGGCACGACGCCGCCATATTTCGCGTGGTCGAGCTGAGAGGCGGTCCTGTATGCGACGATACCTCTTTCGGGCGAATAGATCGCGCACGAGGTATCGTCGCATGAGGTCTCTATACCGAGATAAAGCTGCATAATGTCAGACTGACCGGCCCTTTACTTTGCGGCTCCGAGGAACAGGGTTATCCCGCCCCTGAGCTGGATGTACTGGACATTTTCATCGTCGGCAAATGCATTGTGAAACAGCATCTCGACGAATCCACCCGTCATGCCTTCGCCCTGAAACTGCGCCCCCAGGCCACCCGAGATCCCGAAATAACTATCCGAAGAGTCGCCTGACTCGTCGCCGCCCGACCACGTTTCTTTCACATTGTACAGTCCGGCGCCGCCTTTGATATACGGAGCAAACTTGCCCGGGACCAGGATGTACCTGGCATACGCGGTGCCCTGAAAGATCGAGAAATCGGCTTCGAGTCCCTCGACGAGCAGGAGCTCGAGAATGTCCATGTAATCTTCAGATGCTCCGAAATGATGATAGTCCGCTTCGAGCCCGAGGGTGAAAACGGGAGTGACATAATAACCGAAATTGACGCCGAAGAGGTAGCCGGTCTTGGCGAAGTCTCCGAAATCTCCGATCGGGATCCCGGCGCCGGCGCCTATCCCAAACTCCATATCGCCTTTTTCCACACCGAACGATGCGGCCGGCAACGCCAGGATCAGGATTGAAACCATCAACATGCAGATCTTACGCATCAGAAAACTCCCTTGATAGCTGCCTGGTAACTTCACATTCAACAATACCCCGTCACTCCGGGTTCGGCGGATCGGGAATTCCCTCCTTCCATTTCCACGGCATGAGGTTCATGTACCTGATCCTCGGCGTGCCGGGATAGCCCAGGTCGAGGACTGTGACAGAGGCGTTCGCGACCGCCAGCCTGTGCATCGTGTCGAGATCCATCCCGAGGTAGTGGGTGATGACCGGTTTGATCAAGTCGGCGTGCGAGACGAGCGCCGTCTTGATGCCGCGCTTCTCTTGCGCGATCCGATCGATCACAGCGAGCACACGCTGCTGAATATCGGTCATCCCTTCGCCCTCGGAAAAGTTCGATTCGGTCGGCGCCGTCCCGTACAGGTCGAAATCGTGGTCGCCCTTGAGCTCAGTGTACTTCCGCCCGACCCATTTCTCATAGGTCGATTCATCAAGACGGGGTTCGAAGATTATATCTGCGTCCCAGCTCGCGGCAAGTATGCGCGACGTCTCTTTCGTCCTAGCAAGCGTGCCCGAGTATATCGCCGAGATACCCTCGGCGGCGAGCTGCCCCGCAACGGCCGCAACCATATCCCGTCCCTTTTCGTTCAAGGGAACCTGCTCGCGCCCCATTATCCTGCGCTGATCGTTCCAGTCCGTTCTTCCGTGCCTGATCATGTAGATGAGCATAACCCGGGGTCACTCCAGTTCTTCCGTTCCGAATTCGTGTTCATATCCCTCCGGCGGAAGCGGCTTCATCCCGCCCTCGGCGTCCTCGAGAAGAAGCCCGCCAGACTGTTCAGTCACAGCGCCGATGACGACGGCGCCGGGCGGTACGGCCCCGGGATCGACCGCGGCAAGCGCGACATACTCCTCGCCGCTCGACAGGGCGAACATGGTGAGTCTGTCGCGGTGCGGCCCCATGGCGACGGAGACAGCCGCTGGAACGGGGATCT
>DAOVNN010000067.1 GCA_030630165.1 Candidatus Krumholzibacteriota bacterium | reverse complement strand
TTCAGTCCGGCAAGCCGGAGAAGGTCCTCGAAAAAATCGTTGAAGGAAAGATCGAAAAATTCTACAGTGAGATCGTGCTTCTCGAGCAGCCGTTCATCAAGGACGACAAGGTCACGATCGAGGAGCTTCTCAAGGGGACTATCGGCAAACTCGGCGAGAATATGGTCATCAAGAGGTTTGCCCGTTTCCAGCTGGGGGAGGAAGCATCCTGAACAGCGGGGAAAGCGATACAGCGCTGACCTTTGAATAGACAGAGTGCGGGGGCTGTACGCTCCTGCGCTTTTTTATGGAAGGAGACCCGATGAGCAAACGACCGGAGATCAAAAGGCTGCTGCTGAAGGTAAGCGGCGAGGTCTTCGGCAGCGAGGGCCACAGCATCGACATGGAGAAGGTCGACGGTTTTGCCCGGGAGCTGATCGAGGCGCACGAGACGGGGATCGAACTTGCGGTGGTATCAGGGGGCGGAAACATCCTTCGGGGGGCCATTCTCTGTGCCGAGGGTGAGAATCGGGTATCGTGCGATTATATGGGGATGCTGGCTACCGTGATCAACGCCCTTGCACTCCAGGGGGCACTCGAACGGGCGGGGGTGGAGGCGGTCGTCATGACACCCTTCTCTCTGGAGGTAGCGGCCGAGAGATTCGTACGCCGTCAGGCGCTGCGGCACCTGCGGGAGGGACGGATCGTCCTGATGGCCGGAGGTACGGGGAATCCGTACTTTACAACCGACTCGGCTGCCGCACTCAGAGCGGCGGAGATCGGGGCGGACGCTCTCATAAAGGGCACGAAGGTCGATGGGGTATACGACAGCGACCCTGAAACTAACCCTGACGCAACGAAGATGGATACACTGACATACACCGATATCTTAAGGCAGGACCTTAAGGTGATGGATGCTACTGCTGTCGCGTTGTGCCGTGACAACAGTATTCCGATCGTGGTATTCGATATTCTCAGTAAAGGCAATCTCAAACGAGTCATTCTGGGAGAAGCCATCGGTACAATCGTACAGTGAGGAGGTAGAGATGGATAGCGTCGATGAGATTTTTGAAGCGACTGAAGGTCATATGAAGAAGTCAATCGAGCTCGTCGAAGAGGAACTGGCCGGTGTGAGGACGGGGAAGGCTTCAGCCAGCCTGCTCGACAGCATCAAGGTCGATTATTACGGATCACTTGTTCCGCTCAAGCAGATCGCGAACATCGGAGTCCCGGACGCCAAGCTTCTAACGGTCCAGCCATGGGAGAAACCGATGGTTTCAGAGGTAGTCAAGGCCATTCAGCAGTCAAACCTGGGGCTCAATCCCCAGAGCGACGGCAACCTGATCAGGATCCCGCTTCCTCCGCTTACCGAGGATCGAAGGCACGAACTCGTCAAGTCGGTCAAGGGCATGGTCGAGGCGACCAAGGTCGCCATAAGGAACATCAGGCGTGACGCGAACGAGCACCTCAAGAAGCTCGAGAAGGACCACGTTATCTCAGAGGATGACTACCACCGCTACCACAAGGAGATCCAGGAACTGACCGACGGGTCGATCGATGAGCTCGACAAGGTGACGGAGTCCAAGGAAAAGGAAATACTGGAGTTTTAGAGGCGCGGGCATCCGCAATGGATATAGACAGGGAAATCAAACGCCTCAAGGGGAAGCCCGGCCTGCCGGGGCACATCGCTGTCATCATGGACGGCAACGGCAGGTGGGCGAAGAAGAGGAATCTGCCCAGGATTGCCGGGCACAAGGCCGGGCGTGAATCAGTGCGGGTCGCTGTGCGTACATGCGCCCGTCTCGGTATTTCGGCACTTTCCCTTTATACATTCTCCCTCGAGAACTGGCAGAGACCATCGAAAGAAGTAAAGGCACTGATGCGCTTTCTCGGCACTGTGCTCAAGTCGGAGTACCTGGAGCTCAATGAAAACAATATACAGCTGAGGGCCATGGGGCAGCTCGACCTGCTTCCGTCAGCGACGAGAAAAACGCTGGATGAGACGATAGAATCACTCTCGTCTAATGACGGGATGATCCTCAACCTCTGCTTGAGCTACAGCGGCCGCGCCGAGATAGTCGATGCAGTGAAGCGGATCGCGGCCGAAACCGCGTCCGGGTCGATTGAGCCGGACAGCATTGATGAGGAAGTATTCGCGAAATATCTCTATTCGCCCGACATCCCCGATCCCGACCTGCTGATAAGGACATCGGGCGAGATGAGGATAAGCAACTTTCTTCTCTGGCAGCTTGCCTACACGGAGATCGTTGTAACCGATGTTCTCTGGCCGGACTTTCGCGAGCAGCATATCTTCGCGTCGATAGACGAGTATTTCGGACGAGAGAGACGGTTCGGAGACATCAGCGGCAGGAGCAGTAAGTGACCGACGTATCGAAGCCGAAGAAGAATGCAAGTTCACTCGGGGGCCGACTGCTCGCCGCGGCCATTTTCCTGCCGTGCTTCTTCATCATCGCGCACCGGGGTGGTATCTACTACCTGATACTTGTCGACCTGATAATCATGTTCGGCCTGTTCGAGTTCTACAAGATGATGGAAGCGAAAGGACTGCGTCCGTACAAGTGGATAGGTCTGCTCAGCGGGGGAGCTCTTCCCTGGTATCTTTTCTTCAGACAGGGGATCTACGCGAACATCCTGTTGACGTTGACCTTCATAGCAGTGATGATCGCCGAGCTGATACGCAAGGACAAGGGCCACGCCGTCTACCACATATCGGTAACGATATTCGGGGTGCTGTATGTATCGTGGCTGGGCAGTCACCTGATGCTGCTGCGCGAACTTCCGATAATCGCCGGACTCAACTATTCATTCGGCTACACCTTTGTCATAATCGTGTTCGCGCTGACATGGTCCTATGATACAGGCGCCTACACATTTGGAAGACTGTTCGGAAGGCATAAGCTCTTTCCGGCGATATCGCCGGGTAAAACTGTCGAGGGAGCCATTGGAGGCACGTTTCTTTCAATAGCGGGGATACTCATAGTTCGCCAGCTGATGGACGCCCGGCTCGGTATCGTCGAGGCTGTAGTGCTGGCGGTAGCGGCGTCGGTCATAGGGCAGCTTGGAGACCTGGTCGAATCGATGATCAAACGGGACGCGAAGCTTAAGGATTCGGCGTCGTCGATACCGGGGCACGGCGGCATTCTTGACCGATTCGATTCACTTCTCTTTACAGCGCCGCTGATCTACTATGCCCTCAGATATTTTATAATGAAGGTCTGATATGGAACGCAGGCAGAAGAAAAAGATCGCAATACTCGGGTCGACAGGCTCGATCGGCAGGTCTGCAGTCGAGATAATCTCGCACTCACCGGACGACTTTGAGATCACCGGCCTTGCGGCAGGAAACAATATCGGCGAACTGGGTCTTCAGCTGAGAGAGTTCGCCGGGGCGCGATTCGCGCTTAGAGACCAGGACGCCTACTCGAAACTCCTCGCGGAGGACGCCGATCTCGCCGGGAGAAGCACGGGGATCGGGACCGAAGCACTGATAGGACTGTTGTCCGATCCAAAGCCGGACCTCGTTATCAACGCACTCGTCGGCGTCGCCGGGCTCGTTCCCACGGTCAGGGCTCTTGAAGCCGGCTGCGATGTGGCGCTGGCCAACAAGGAATCGCTGGTTACGGGGGGTGAGATCGTCGACAGGCTGCTCGAAGAGGGCAGTGCGAGTGTAATACCGGTCGACAGTGAACATTTTTCCCTTTCGAGATGTCTGAAAGGGCACGAGGACGAGACGGTCGAGATAATCCTTACCGCTTCGGGAGGCCCCTTTTTCGGCAGGGAACTTTCCGAGCTCGGTGACGTCACCGTATCACAGGTACTCGACCATCCGACCTGGATAATGGGGAAGAAGGTGACAGTCGATTCGGCACATCTGCTCAATAAAGGGCTCGAGGTGATCGAGGCGCACTGGCTTTTCGGATTCGACTACGATTCGATAGGCGTGGTGATCCACCCTCAGTCGCGCGTTCACGCAGTCACGAGACTGCGTGACGGTTCGCTCATGGCTCATCTCGGACCGGCCGATATGAAGCTGCCTATCATCAGCGCCCTCTATCATCCCGGCATTGTTGAGTTCCCATGGGAACAGCTGTCGCTCGAAGAGATCTCGAGGCTTGATTTTCATACATTCGAGGCATCGAGGTATCCAGCCTTCGCGCTCGCCATGGAAGCGGCGCGCACAGGAGGATCGGCCCCTGCTGTGCTCAACGCTGCCGACGAAGCGGCGGTCGAAGCATTCCTTGCGGGAAAGATCGGTTTCCTTGATATTATCGACTGGATAGAACAGGCCCTTTCAGCGCATACTGTGGGTCCGGCGGGCACGGTCGAGGAAGTCCTCGAAGCGGACCGCCAGGCACGTGAATACCTGATGGAAAAACACGGCGGACCGGCCGCCTGACGATGGAGGATACATGCTTCTGACACTTGCAGCGTTTATTTTCGTACTGAGCATCGTTGTCTTCGTGCACGAGGCAGGCCATTTCGTGGTGGCTAAACTCAACGGGATCTATGTCGTTACCTTCTCGATAGGCTTCGGCCCGAAGATCCTCAAGAAGAGGATAGGAGAGACCGAGTACGCCATATCGGCGTTTCCATTCGGCGGGTATGTGAAGATGGCCGGTGATAGCGAAATGGTGGACGGCAAAGACGGCGATATGGACGAGCGACTTGCCAATGTCCCTGAAGACAGGTTGTACCGGAGCAAGACTCCCTGGCAGAGGATGACGGTCGTTCTCGCAGGGCCTTTCATGAACGCGGTTCTGGCAATCGTTCTGTTCGTCATGTCCATATGGACCCAGGGTGTCTTTGTTGCCAACCCCAGAGATATCATCGTCAACGTCACAGCCGATTCGCCCGCCGAAGCGGCCGGATTCATGCCGGGTGACGTTGTCCTTTCGATAAACGGCGAGCTGATAGAGGCAGGCAAGGAGATCGCTGATCTCATCACATACGATGAGGACGCGATATCAAGATTCGTGGTTCTCAGACTCACCGATACCCTCGAGATAGATGTATCACCGGCTTGGAATGAGGAGGCGGAGAGGCTGGTCGTAGGGATATTCTCTTATTCAAGGCCGATAATAGGCGACGTCAAACGTGACGGGCCGGCATACGACGCCGGCATGAGAGGCGGGGCGATGGTCCTTTCGGTTAATGACACGACCATCAACACATACATCGAGCTCGAGCAGCTCGTCCATGGCCGGCTCGACGTTCCGCTGGACTTCGTCTGGGTCCAGAACGGGGACACGATGTCGGCTACGCTCACTCCCGAAGGGATGGATGCGGCGAAGGAAGGGGAGAAGCTCGATGTCATACAGGTAGGTGCTATCGGGATAACCGAGCATTACGAGAAGGAAAAGGTCAGTTTCGGTGAGTCTGTCAGACTCGGCTCGAGAGCCTTCAAGGAAATGTTTGTCGGTATTATGCTCTTCCTGAAGAAACTCTTCTCCGGCCAGGCCTCGATCAGGGCTGTCGGCGGACCGCTGCGCGTCGGAGTGATGGTGGGTGAGATGGTCAGATGGGGATTCAACTACCTGATCAACTTCATCGCCTTTTTCTCTCTCAACCTGGCGATATTCAACCTGCTTCCGATCCTTCCATTCGACGGGGGACATTTCGTGATATTCCTCTTCGAGGGCCTTTCCGGCCGCAAGCCGGGCCCGAAGGTGGAGGAGATCATGGGGCAGGTGGGTTTTATTATTCTGATAGCCCTGATGGCCTTCATCTTCGCCGTCGATATATTCAATCTTTTCGGGCGATGAGGCGGTCTCAGGGTTTCGTGTCGAACATAAGATCGTTTATGCGGGTATAGACGCCCAGCCACCTTTTCGGGTCCTCTTCAAGGACTGCAATCGCCTGTTTGACCCTGGCCGTATCGACCGAGGCTTTCAATTCGTCCCATTTTCTGGCGCTGTCGACCGGATTCTCTTGGAGATTTCTCTCTAAATCGTTTATTTTCAAATAAAGTTGGACGAGATACCTTTCGTCAGGCGTGAGGTTTTTGGCCTTTTCCGAGCTGATGGTGTCGGGGTTGTCACACCCCGCCGCAAGAAGCGCTGCCGCTGCCAGCATCGATGCAGCAAGCGCCAGGCCCCGTTTCTTTGCGCGCAGTTTTGACATCCAGCCTTTCATAACCTGACGAAATTACACGCAGCAGAAGGTGTTGTCAATCGCAATGCCCGGTTTCCTTTCAAGAGTGTTGGTCCGCATGGCCGCAGCTGTGCTTATCGTTGGCGTACTGTCAGGCTATGCCTCCGCCGACGAGACCGACTTCGGTCTGGACCTGCCCCAGGTAAAAAGTCTCGTTATCCTCGGCAACCGCAGCTTCGATGATGGTGAGCTGAAAAAGCGGATGCGCACGAAGGAAAAGAAGTTCTGGCACATATTCAGTAAACCGAAATACAGGCGTGATTTCCTCAGGCGTGACCTGGAGGCGATCAGGTCGTTCTACATTAAAAACGGGTATTTCTCCGCGACGGTCGATCTCGAATCGGTCGAAAAGGACGAGAAGAAGAATTTGGTGAAGATACGCATCCTCGTGACCGAGGGGCCTCAGACCACCGTGAGGAAGCTCTCTTTCACCGAACAGAAACTGATCAAGGAAGAGGATCTTCGCAAGGGGCTGCATCTGACAGAGGGGAAAGCCTTTAACGAGAATATCCTCGGAATAGACCGATTTACACTCTTCAGCAAGTTTTTCGAACACGGATATCTCGGATCGACGGTCATTCCCAGGGCAGTCCTCGATTCGATAAGGGTAGACATCGAATGGAAGATAGATCCGAAGATCCCCGTGAAGATCGACAGCATACACGTGACGGGGAACTCGAAAGTCAGGGAAGATTTCGTCCGAAGGGAACTCATCGTCGAGAGCGGACAGTACTTCAAGCTGTCCAAAGTGGTTGAAAGCAAGCAGAACCTCTACAATACCGGATATTTCAATTCGGTCGAAATCGATCCATACGGGCTCGACCTCGAGAACGGCGATGTAAACCTTGACGTGCAGGTGCGCGAGCGCAAGATGGGCTACATCGAGGCGGGATTCGGCGTCGGCAATGTCCACTCGAACAGGATCTTCGGAGAGTGGGGGCAGCGTAATCTTTTTCGGCGTGGATATGCGCTGAATCTCAAGGCGGAGTTCGGCTACAGGCTCTTCAGGGAAAATAAGTACAATCGAGCAAACTGGGACCCGACGAAACAGTTCGAGATGTACGAGGGAGCGCTGATATTCCCTCACGTATTCGGAACATGGAACACCTTCGCCACCAGCGCTAACTACACCTTCGATGCGACTGTCGAGCCGGCGCGCGTTCGTCAGACGAGTCTCAGTCTCACAGTCGCGAGGAAATTCACAAGACTGTCGACGATGTATTTCTCGTACTCGTTCGAGAATATCAAGCGTGAACAGGTCGAGGACGAGAGAGAGAGCTCGAGAAGGCGGGCGCTCGACCTGAGCTTCAGGAAGGACACAAGGGACTTCTACTTCAATCCCACGCAGGGTACCTACATGACATTGTCGACGAGACTGGCAGGCGGCTTCCTCGGTGGGGACGATAATTATTATTCGATCGTTCCGACTCTGCAGGAGTATAGAAAGGTAACGAGGCGATCGGTCCTGGCCTACAGGTTCAGGTTCGGGTATGTCGAGCCGTTCGGAGTCACTACTGCGACCGGCGTCCCTATCGAGGCGAGGTTCTTCACCGGCGGCGCCAACTCGGTGCGAGGGTACAGGGAAAACGACGTCGGACCATTAGGCAACTACGATGAGCCGATCGGAGGAAACGTCCTGCTGCTTGCCAACGTGGAGTGGAGATACCCGCTTCCGTGGCTCGGCCAGTATAATTTCGGAGGCGTCTTCTTCCTCGATGCCGGGAACGTCTGGAGCGATATCGACGACATCTCTGGAAGCCAGTTCAATCTGTTTGTCAAACCTCAAGACGTCGACGTTCTCGATTTTAAATATTCGGTCGGATTCGGCGTGAGGTACTACACGCCTGTCGGACCGATCAGGCTCGATTTCGGATATCCGATAAAGCTCTACGAAAATCAGTCGAGATACAGGATACACATCAGCCTGGGACAGATATTCTAGAGACCGGAGGAAGATCTTGGTCAAGAGGATCATAAGACACAAGGTGACGCACGGGATATCGCTCGCTATCGGGCTGCTCCTGACAGCGTTCATCCTGATGATCGTGATCTTCAAGACCGACTTTTTCGCGAACAGCGCTGGAGGGATCTTCTCCCGCTACCTCTTCAGCGGAACAGAATTCACTCTCGAGATCGGCAAGCTGTCAGGCAACCCATTGAAGCATATCGAGATCCGCGATTTCCGCATCCGCTACGAGAGCAGGGATTTCTCGTACGACATTGTCAGGATCGAACGAATTGAACTGGAGTACAGCACCCGTTCGCTCGTTTCGGGAACACCGAGCTTCAGTCTCGTGGAGCTGGACAAACCTCACATATGGATCAAGCCCGATTCGACGGGGATAAACATAATCCCCCACATGGAGGGAGATGGCGGGGGCGACCTGCCGGTCTTCAATGTGGAGAGGTTCGTGCTGCGGGACGGCCAGGTGATATTCCAGAGACCGGAAATGGCCGACGCCCTGAAGGACATAGAGCTGGAGGGCTCGGTGGATTCTGACGGCAGGATAGTCCATGTCGACCTGGTCAGAGGGGGAGCCGAGGATATCAGGAGGGATATATTCCTCAGGGATGTAGCGGGAACGATAGAATACGTACACAAGACAGACGAGGGCCGTATCCCGGGTGGGGAGCCTGGAGAGATATACCTCGACACTCTCTTCGTCGAACTGGATGAATCTGCATTTATCGTCGGTGGAAGCGTCGATCCGGATTCAATGATCTTCGATCTGCATCTCGATGTCTTTCCCCTCGACGTTGAGGAGATCACGAAGCTTGCAAATGTCGAGACCTCGCATTTCGGTGAGCTGCAGGGTCTTGTCAGTGTGAAGGGCACGCCCGAAAGGTTCTCGGTGGAGGCTGTTCTCAACGGCATATTCTCGGGCTATGCTCTTTCTGATTTCGAGCTCAAGGGGGAATGGTTCCCGCCTCTGTTCAGGATCGATCGGGGAGAGGGCCGGTTCAACGGCGCGCAGGTCGCCGGCAACGGGTTCTATACATTCGAGAGTCCTCCAATGTTCCTGATCGATATCGAAGCGAAGGGGCTCGACCTCTCGCAGGGATTCTCAAAAGGCAACAATCTTCCGAAGACTGACCTTAACGGGCAGATCAGGCTGACCTACTATACGCAGTCCTCGCTCATGCTCTTCGACTGCAATCTCGAAGCGGGACATATTCGCGAGTTCCCGTTCGAAACGGCGGCGGTCAACGGCTCGTACAGCCCGGACAGCCTCGGATTCGGATATATAGCCGTCGATTCACCAACGCACAGGATACGTTCGCACGGGTCGCTCAATGACGAGGACCTCAGGATGTATGTCGACGTGACCTGCGCGAAAGAGGACACGTTATTCTCTTATCTGGGGATAGAGGACTACAGGGGGAACGTCAGTTTGAATCTCGTGATCGGAGGTTCCTACGACAGGTGGGAACTCCGGGGCAACGGGGAATTTTCGGATTTCAAATACAACCGCGCTCTCGTACCTGAAGGCGAGATAAAACTCGTCGTCAACAAGGAAGAGTCGTACGGCGTTCAGGTAGCGCTCACCGGAGACAGCTGCAGGATAGATCCCGTGGCATTTTCAGGGCTCGAAGTATCTCTCGAATATTACGACGGAATAACGACCTTCAAGAGGCTGTTTCTCACACGCCCGGGATTCGACGCCGATATGCGGGGCGAAGTCCGCAGTGACGACGAGAGCACCGAAATAGAATTCTCAGAGGTGGTCGTCTCCGCACTCGATGAGCAATGGAGAAGCAACGGCAAATTCACGGTAGGGGTCAGCGAGGAGGGCGTCGAGTTTGACGACCTGCAGCTTCATTCAAGGTCGGGGGCCCTCTACCTCGATTGCAGTATCAACGAGGTCGAGGACCTGATATCGGGCGTCTTTAAGTTCGACCGTACCAGGGCCGGGCTGTTCAACGCCGCAGGTGTCCTCGACACCCCGCTCAACGGCAGGGCGAAGGGAACAGTCTCTGTTTCGGGCTGCCTCTCCGATCCGGGAGTAGAGATCAACATGACACTCGAGGACGGAGAGTTCGATTCCATGCGAGTCGATACGATGCGGCTGCTGGCAAGTTATGCCGATGGGCTGTATACGATCGACGAGTACAGGGTATCATCTCCGCTCGGAGGGCTGGGACTCAAGGGCTGGCTCAAGGGCTGTGCCCTGCGCGAGCTTCTCAGAGATGGGCGCAAGGCACTGCGGGGATACACCGTCGATCTCGAGGCATCGTGCACGGATCTCTCCCTTGCTCCCTTCCTCGGCTTCTCGAGGAACATCCCCTTCACCAGCGGGTTCTTTACCGGCAAGGTAGCTGTGAGAGATTCCCTTGTACATCCGACGGCTGATATGATTGGCTCGGTCAGGGAACTCTCGAGAAAGAACCTCAAAATACCATTTCTCGACATGGAGGCTCGGCTCGAGGGAGAACTGGTCAGCCTGTCCGGCGGAATAACTATCGCCGGTGATCATGGCGGGGATTTCGCCGGAAGGATCCC
>DAOVNN010000302.1 GCA_030630165.1 Candidatus Krumholzibacteriota bacterium | reverse complement strand
TGAACCGCCGTTCGATATATTCGAGCCCGTAGGCTGTCCTAAATGCAGCAATACGGGATACAAGGGCAGGACCGGTCTTTATGAGGTCATGCCTATCTCAAGTGAGATAAGAGAGATGATACTCAACAGATGTTCGTCGATGGAGATCAAGGAGCAGGCTGTCAAGGAAGGCATGCTGACACTCCGGATCGACGGCATCGAGAAACTCAAGGCAGGGTGGACCTCTGTCGAAGAGGTCCTCAGAGAGACGACCGTACAGTAGGGGGAGAAGGAAAGATATGCTGAATCTCAGAGATCTGTTACAGGAGATGATAGAAAAGAAGGCCAGTGATCTTCACATCACGGCAGGCGTTCCGCCGATGCTGAGAGTCGACGGTGTGATACAGGGGACCTCTCATCCGGTCGTCACCCCCGAGTTCAGCAAGCAGATCGCTTACAGCGTCCTTACAGACGAACAGCAGAAGAGATTCGAGAACGACAAGGAACTCGATTTCTCGTTCGGCGTCCAGGGGCTCTCGCGATTCCGCGCCAATGTATTCCAGCAGAGGGGTGTCACCAGCGTCGCGATCCGTCAGATCCCGTTTGAGATCCTGGGCTTCGACGATCTCGGCCTTCCTCCCATAGTGAAGACGTTCGCCGAGAAACAGAAGGGACTCATTCTGGTCACCGGTCCCACCGGTTCAGGAAAATCGACGACTCTTGCCAGTCTGATCGACAAGATCAACAAGGAACGTTATGCCCATGTGATCACGATCGAGGATCCGATCGAGTATATTCATCAGCACAAGAACTGCATCGTGAACCAGCGAGAGGTCAAGGCTGATACCGATAACTTCGCTACTGCCCTCAAGCATGTCCTCAGGCAGGATCCCGATATCATCCTCATCGGTGAGATGCGTGACCTCGAGACGATGTCGGCCGCGCTGACGATCGCGGAGACGGGCCATCTCGCCCTCGCGACACTTCATACAAACTCGACCTTCGAATCCATAAACAGGATAGTCGACGCCTTCCCGGCAAGCCAGCAGGGACAGGTCCGCGCTCAGCTGGCGTTTGTCCTCGAGGGAGTCGTGACGCAGCAGCTCATCCCGAAAGCCTCCGGTAAGGGCAGGGTGATGATCTGTGAGGTCATGGTGTGCACTCCGGCGATCCGGGCGACGATACGAGACGATAAAGTACATCAGATATATGGCCTGATGCAGGCCGGACATAAATTCGGAATGCAGACGATGAACCAGGCCCTGTTCCAGGCCTTCTGCGACAGGACAATTACGAAGGAAGAGTGTCTGAGGAGAAGCAGCGATCCTGTTGAACTTCAGCAGATGCTGGGCGACGAGCCGGGCAGCGGCAGGGATAGCCGTTCCCGCGATTACCAGTTCAAGAAATAATTTGTAAGGGGGAAACCGATGGCGACTACATTCCTATGGAAGGGAAGAACGCCGACGGGCGAAGTTCTTTCCGGCGACTATAATTGCGATAACAAGCAGGAACTGATCAATCACCTGCGTAAACGCAAGATCATCATCACGTCGATCCGTCAGAAGCCGAAGGACATCCAGATCAACTTCGGTATCGGGAACAAGATCACGGTCAAGGACATGGGGATCTTCACGAGACAGTTCGCGACGATGATCAACGCCGGACTGCCTATGGTCCAGTGTCTCGACATCCTTTCAAGCCAGATCGAAAAGCCCAACTTCAAGAAGGTCGTCACGGATGTCATGACGGACGTCGAGTCGGGCTCCACACTGGCGGACGCGATGCGTAAGCACAAGTGTTTCGGTGATCTGTTCACAAACATGATCGACGCTGGCGAGGCCGGCGGTATTCTCGACCTGATCCTCAATCGTCTGGCCGTCTATCTCGAGAAGGCAGATGCGTTGAGGCGAAAGGTAAAGGGCGCTTTGACCTATCCGACGATCGTGTTCTGCGTCGCCACCGGTGCGACGATCTTCATGCTCATGTTTATCATCCCGACCTTTGCCAAGATGTTCAGCGACTTCGGCGGCGAGCTCCCGCTCCCGACGATGATCGTAATGATGATCAGTAATTTCCTGCGGGCGAACTGGTGGCTGCTCGTCGGATCAGTGATCGGTGGTTTTATAGGTTTCAAAAGGTACTACGCGACGGAGAGCGGACAGTACAGGCTGGACAAGGTCCTGCTCAACTTCCCGATCCTCGGAAACGTCGTCCGCAAGGGCGCTGTAGCGAGGTTCACCCGTACGCTCGGTACCCTTATCGCCAGTGGTGTGCCGATCCTCAACGGACTCGAGATAACGGCGAGAACGGCCGGAAACAAGGTTCTCGAGCGGGCCATCATGGAGACGAGGCAGAGCATCAGCGAGGGTAACACGATCGCCGAGCCCCTCAAGGCCTGCGGCGTCTTCCCGCCGATGGTCGTCCAGATGATCTCCGTCGGAGAGCAGACCGGCGCCCTGGACGAGATGCTCGACAAGATAGCGGATTTCTATGACGACGAGGTCGATTCGGCAGTCGAGGCGCTTACAGCCGCCATCGAGCCGATAATGATCGTCGTGATGGGCGCGGTTGTCGGAGGCATGCTCATAGCTATGTATCTTCCGATGTTCAAGCTCGTTACAGTCGTCGCCGGCTGATCCCGGCGACCCCGGGTTCCGGGGGGAGAAGATGTTTACACCGCGTGCACTATCACATTCTGACGAGTCCAGTGCCAGAAGGCTGGTCTACCTGCGGCTGGTCGTTTCGACCCTGATGGTCGGTGCGGCGATCATGGTGCTGCAGATGGAGGACCGTGCCGTCTCCGTGGCGGCGATGTACGGGCTGCTCGGAGTGATCTATCTCAGCGCCGCCGCCGTATACCTGACATTCAGGCTGGGCGCTGAGCTGAAGGTCATCGTCCGGGTACTCGTCGCGGTGGACATAGTGGTCCTGACGATGCTTGCTCACTTCAGCGGCGGTTCGGGCTCGTTCTTCTCGATCCTCTATATTCTGCCGATCATCGTGGGCGGAGAGTACTTCAAGGTCTCCGGTGGACTGGTAACGGCCCTCCTGGCGACGTCCGCCTACATCACATACATACTCCTCGAGATAGGCGGCTATGTCGATCCGATTGGCGGAGGATGGGTCGCCGACGTCTCGTCGCGTGGTATCGCGAGGGTGATCCTTCGCGGCTATCTCCACATGGCCGTTTTCGTATTCACCGGCCTGGTCAGCGGGTACGTCTCATATCGCCTTCAGAACAAGCACGAGGAGATTGCCGACAAGGAAAAGGAGATCAGACAGATAAAGCTCGACACGGACAGCATACTCGAGAATATGAGCAGCGGCCTGATCGTCACCGATCCGGAAGGATGCGTTCTCACGGTCAATCCCGCGGCGGAATCTATACTCGGGCTTTCCGGAAGTACCGGATTCGATGGACGGCCGATCAGGGATGCTTTCCCTCATATGCCGGTATTCGCCGAGGAACTCTCGCTCGCTCTGCGCAGAAGGATGCCCCGGCAGCGCCACGAGATAGACGTCGTCAGATCGGACGGGACGCTCGTGCAGCTCGGAATAAGCATATCGCTGCTTAATGACGAACAGGACGAGGTAAAAGGGGTCATCGCGATC
>DAOVNN010000055.1 GCA_030630165.1 Candidatus Krumholzibacteriota bacterium | reverse complement strand
CCTGCGAACCCGGCAACGCCCTCTTCATCCGACTCACCCGCTGCTACATACTCGTGCGACCTGGACTGTATGCTGACCTTCGCTCCCGGAAGGACAGCAGGTTCACCGGGAACCGAGCCGGGGAACGTGCCCGTCGTATCGACAAGTATCAACGCGATGATACCATTGCCGTCCGGCGCCAAAGGTTTCTCACCGCTGCAGGCGGCGAAGAGTATGAGGGCCGTTATCATAAAAATCGCTGTTTTCATATCTATTGCTCCAGGTCTGTCCATCCAGGTGTCGGCACTGGCAACAGGCGAAAATCGAAGGTCGAGTTGTTGACATCCATCCCGATCTCGCGACGCTCGGTCGACTGCATGCTGTACTTCGTGCATCCGAGCCCGGCAAAGCCGGCATCGACGCGGGCGGTCAGTTCCTTTGTCGCTCCCAGGCTGGTGGCGTATTCCACTCCGTCTATCACCGTGTAGAGAGGCAGGGCGATCCTTGTCCTGTCGTACCCCGCGCTGTTGACGTACGATTCGTACCAGAACTCCTCTCCCGTCGCGAAGACTACCGCATCGTGGGAAAGGGTTATCATGTAATCGAGAGTTTTATCGGGGTGGATACTGATTAAGTTCGGAACACCGGGAACATCGTAATCGCTGCCCAGGGGATTGAAGAATTCCCAGTCCGCCCCGGAGAGATCAACGGCATTTGCATATGCTGAATGGTCCACCGCGTCAGCAGCCACGACGACAATCTGCCCCGGATATATCGGGTACTGGGTTCCCGTGACAGGCGTGCCGGGGAACTGGAACGCGGAAATCGCCCGCACATAGTCGATCTCCTCAATATTCTCGTTCGAAGGGTAATTTCTGGTAAGAATAGTGCCGTCGAGATAAAGCGTGTCCTGCGACGAGTTATACAGCTCGACGAACTGGTCGAAAAAGTAGAACTTCGAGTAGTCACCGCCGCAGTAGTAAATCTCGTTTATCATAAGGGCGTTGACCGTCACTATGCCCACAAAGATCGTATCGACGACCGTCTCCGGCCCGGGTACATAGACATCGATAAATCCGGTGAACACCTTCTTCTGCGCGCCTAGCGACAGTTCCTTTCGGGCGAAGAGCGAGTACTCGCCTGCCGCCAGCCACGTAAAGTCGGCAACTCCGACGTCAGCATCGGTCACGTCGACATACTCATGCGTCCTCGCCTGCAGGCTCACCTTCGCGCCTTCGACGATGGCCGGCACTCCAGGTGTCGAGCCGGGGATAGTTCCGGTCGTGTCGACGATCACCACACTGATTATTCCTTCACCGTCAGGCATGGTCGGCTTGTCGTTTCCGCCGCACCCCTGGACCGCAAGAACGATGGCAAAAATGATGAGCAGAGCCCGTCTCATCACTTACCGCCCCTTCTGAACAGATTGTCGAGGATCACGCTGAACTCCATGCCGTAGAAGATATCGTGGTTCCTCGACGAGTAGTTCCCTAAATAGTTGGTGTAGAACGCCGGGTCGTCGAAGAAGTTATGCACGAACATCGAGACCTCGGCTCCTCTCCCCAGGGATTTTGATACGTTAATGTTAAAGAGCAGCCTGTCGTTCGGGATCTTTATGACGGCGAGATCGAGGTCGTCATAGACGCGGTCGAGGCCGAGGTACGTAGATTCCTCCGGCGTGATGTACGTGGTCTCTTCGGTGAGCGGGTCGTAGTAGCCAGAGGAGGACAAGATCGGATCGACGACCCGCTGCCTGTGGTTGAAGAGGGTCTGCTGGAGATGGAATGTCACCCACATCCCGATCCTCTTTATCAGCCAGTCCGCCCTGTAATTGACGATCATCTTCTGCCGCCAACTCTCGTAGTAATTGTACATTGGATATATCGTTCTTCCCAACGTTTCGTTTTGCCTCGGGCTTGAGGTGTAGACGCCGTCGGCGCCCGTCCAGGACTTGTAGAATGAGCCGTCCACCCTGAAGACCGTCGAGATACTCTCTATCCTCTTCGTGAGGAACTGGAACTCGGCACCCCATCTCCTCGAATATCCCGCAGGATTGTAGAATCCGTGCCCCGACTCGTTGTCGGTATATATCGTGTCGATCGGCGTCCTCGAGTCGTAATCGGGATAGTCCTCCCACCTGTAGCGATGGATCGTGATAGGCTCCTTGATACTCTTCGGTATACTTGTGGACTCATTGAAGAATCCGGTAAGGATGAGCGCCATCGGCCCGAATTTCTGGTCGATGGAAACCTCCGCCTTGGAACTCTGATACCCTTTCATAGTGGTATTGTCCCAATTATATACGTAAGTCGATACGAGCGGCATCGAATCGGGCGGCGAAACGTTCTCCTCGACGACATCGAGGTACATCGGTCCCTGGTAGATCTTCGTCATCTGCGGCATCTTCGAGCTCTTTCCCCAGCTCATTCTCAGCCGTGTGTCCTCGGAAAAATCGAACCTGAACCTGATGCGTGGATTGAGATACGAACCGTTATTCGACTCGACGAACGGATCGCTGTCGAAAAGCCCGCCCCAGTTGATGTTTTGCGGCGTGTACATCTCGTATCTCGCACCGATGATCAGCGACCACTGCCGGAACATCAGCGAGCCCTTGATCTCATCCTCGAAATAGAGACTGGCGTTCTTCAGCGCCGGCGAGAAATCGAACGAAAGGGGACGCTGCCCCATATTGCCGTAAGGCGGGAACCACGGATCGAAGATCTTACCCTCGCCTGTGTTGTTGTCGTAGGTGTACTCGCCTCCCAGAAGGAAGCCATGATCGAACCGGTAATTAGAAAAGTTCCAGCGGAAGCTCAGCTTCGCGCCGACGTTCCACTCCTCACCCTTCGTCCAGACCCGTGAGAGATATGCTCCCGCGCCGAAAACACCGGGGAAGGTCCCGTTCTCCTCGGCATCGGTGAGAATACGCACATCTGAGCCGACCAGCTTCTGCTGGTAGCTGTCCCGTTTCGTATACGTTATGTTGCCGCGCCATTCGATCTTCGTATCCGGCGACGGCTTGTAGTTGATCGTGTTCCCGTAGGTGAATGTCTTGTCCCTGTTGTATGTCTCTATCGAGAGAGGATCGTCCACTTTGACGTTCTGCTCATCACGTATGCCCCTGTACCCGAACATGTTGAGAAGATCCATCTTGTTGTCAAACAGCATGTTCCTGACGTTGAACCTTGCGGCATAGCGGTAATACTCGTCCCCCTCGCGCCTGATGTCCCTCGCGCTGTACGCAGCGTTGAGGTTATACGAGAGGCCCGTACCGCTGACGATGATCCCGCCGTTGAAGTTCGCTTCTTTCGTATCCGGGTTCGACTTGATCTTGAGCCTGTTGGGCTGGCGGCCCATCTTTGTCTTTACCTTTATCAGGCCTGTGGTGACATCGCCGTATTCTGCCGACGGAACGCCCGTGATCACCTCGACGCTCTCGATATTATCGGCCGGGATAGTCCTGAGGTCGACCTGGCTGCCTGCCGAGGTACCCGTCGCCCCGTAAGATGTCCCCGTTCCGGTTTGAAGATTAGCGTTGTTGGACAGGGTTATATCGTCGATCATGACCTTCGTGCCGAAGAGGTCGGTTACGTCTGTCGCTCCTCTCAGCCCGATGTTCGTCTCGCGTGACAACCCCGGGGGGGCGGTCCTCTCGACGCCCGGAATCAGATCGAGTACGTCGCCGAGGCTGCTTGAGAGGTTATGCTCGATCTCGGCGCTCGAGATCTCATGGGTCGTCTCGATCTTATCAGGCAGCAGATCGCGCCTGTCGAGGACGTTGATGCCGGCGATCGAGAAGAAGATGTTCTGCCTGGGGTCGCCGGGGACACACTCGCACCCGTACGTCGTGATCTTGCCCGGCTCGACTTCGATGTCCTGGTAATTAGTACTGAAATATTCATCCTTGAAGATCGTGATGCTGTATTTGCCCGGTTCGAGATCGAACTGGAATTTCCCGTTCTTGTCGGTCATCGTGCTCATCGTCGTCCCCTGGATCGCTACGATCGCCTCGGCGATCGGCTTTCCAGAAATGTTATCCTTGACCTTGCCGACGAGCCTTCCCTTTCTCGCCGCCCCTGCGGGCGATGAGACCATCGCGAGGATGAGCAGAACACAGAAAATCCCCGTCGCGACGGGGATCGGTCTCGATAATCTTCTCATTTTCCTGCTTTCGTTTCTTGCGGACCAGTCGATCATGGAGTGCCCTCTCGAGGATCTCCGGACACGCCGCATGCCGGGGAAATACCTTTCCCCCCTGAAAAAGCGATTCGCGGCCAATGAGGTTTCCCTTCAACCGTTTGGTAGGAAATTGATTGTTTTCGAATCGGGCCGAAAAATCCTCTCACTATTAGTATAAACGCTTGAACATCAATTATCTTTCATAATAATTCCGAATTTATATAAATAGATGATTACCCCTATTTTTCGGATTTCCGGCGAGATCCGGCGATCAGCCGCAGACCTTCGAGAAGAGCTTCAGGAGATTCTCCCCCATCACAGAGGCGATATCGACGTCATTCCAGCCCCTTCCGGCCAGAACCGCCGCAAGTGCCTGCATCTTCGAGACATCCTCGAGTCCGGGTGGAACGACCATTATACCGTCGAAATCGGATCCGATACCGGTGTGGGCGACGCCGGCAACAGAGGCGATATGCTCAATATGGTCAGCCGCCGCTTCGATGCCGGGCATCGGTATCTTCTTTATCTTCTCGATGTAAGCGCCCCCTATCTCCTCGTCGACGCGCTTCGGGTCGCCCCCGTACTCGGCCGCCAGGCGGCTGCGCTCCTCGCGGTACCTGCCCCAGATCGCGAAGACCTTCGTGTGGCACTCCTTGTCGAGGAAGGCGGGGAAGAAGTTGACGCAGGCGACGCCGCCGTTCTCAGCGAGGGCTCGGAGCATCTCGTCATTGATGTTTCTCGGGATGTCGCAGATCGCCCTTGCGCTCGAGTGGGAGACGAGCACCGGTACGTCTGAAGTCTCTATTACATCGAAGAATGTCCTGTCCGAGGCGTGGGAGAGGTCGATCACAATGCCGAGCCGGTTCATCGCGGCGATAGTTTCCCTGCCCGCAGGGCTGAGGCCGTTCCATTTCGTCTCTCCATCGGATGAATCGGCGATCTCGTTCGAGTTCATCCATGTAAGGGTCAGACACCGGACGCCGGCACGGTGGAACTCCTCGAGTTTCCCGATGCTGCCCCCCAGCACATGCCCTCCCTCGATCCCGATCACCGCCGCTATCCTGCCCGAATCGTTCACCGAGGCGATTTCTTTACCTGAAAGAGCGACGGCGAGGCGATCGCTGTGTTTGCCGGCCTGTTCCCTGACAGCCGAGATCATCTCGAGGGTATCGGGCATCCATCTGTCGACGTTCAGGTCGGGATCGACCCAGCAGGCGAATACCTGTGCGCCGACTCCCCCCTCTGCCATCCTCGGGAGGTCGACATGCCCGTCGGCAAGCCTTTTTCCGAGATCGACCGGCTTGTCCCCGGTAAGTCTCAGCGCTGTGTCGCAATGGGCATCGAACACGAAAAATCGCCGCATGTCATCCATACGGCGATTATACGCACATAGCGCTTTAAGTCACGTAGATTTAACGTTCGGGCGCTCCCGCGCCGGATCAGTGGATGATCTTCGCCGCAGTAGCAGCATCGCCGTAGATAAACAGGGCGTACGGCAGGAGGTTCTGCTTACTCCTTATCGCGTATTCCTGATTGGTCGGTCCGCCGAACCTGATGTCATCGCTGTTGCTGGCGAAGAAATCCCATCCACCCTGGTTAGCTGCAGTCGTGCCGCCGATATATTCCAGCTGGGCCGGGACCCGGCCGCCGTAGAACTGGAGCCAGATCGTGTTCAGCGTGGCGGGGTACTCCCCCTCCATCGCGAAGTAGGAGGTCAGCGCCACCTGGACGTTCTTGAGGTTCTGAATCTCCACGGCCACCTGAGCGGCCTTCTTCGAACGGAAATAGTTTGACATTACTATAGTTGCAAGGAATCCGATTATCTCCACGACAATAAAGAGCTCGAGAACGGTGAAACCGAGTTTTCCGAGCCCGCGCCGCTTTCTGCGGGCATTTGAAACCCTTGCAAAAATGCCGATAAAACTGCGTATACGTCGCATGATGCACTCCCGTGCGTACGAAACCGGGTTTCATTCACTTCCACGCGGTTGATTTGCAAGAATTATGACAAAACGGGAGGAGAGAGAGGATCAAGCTGGACCGGACATAACCGCAACAGAAAAGGGGGCTTGCGCCCCCCTGATACATATTGCGCATTCTCGTGAGGCCGATGCCTACAACGATACCGACTCGACCCTTACGACCTCGGGAATCCTCTCCTTGAGAACCCTCTCGACGCCGTGGGCCAGTGTCATCTGCGACATCGGGCAGCCGGCACAGGCGCCCTTGAGCCTTACCTTGACCACTCCGTCGACCACATCGACGAGCTCGATGTCCCCGCCGTCAGCCTGAAGATTGGGCCTGATCTCCTCGAGTACCGCAGCTACCTGTTCCTTCATGATCTTTACCTCCGATTGACCGGATGTTGAATGCCTTATGAATATACCTGACAAATATAGTCAATTTCGTACTTTAATTCCAGTATAGAAATCACGCCCCTGGATTTAAGGTGCGAATTTACTTGTGAGCCGTATCCTGTGATTCTATTTTACTTACGGACATAGTATAATATTCCATTGATTCCGTTGCAAATGACGTATCACCGATGTTCCGCCAGCAAGGAGAGACCGCCCCTATGAGAGACCGCTATCGCCTTCTACCGGCACTGCTGCTTTCCATAACGTTACTGATATCGATCATCATGCTTCCCGCGCGATCATCAGCCGAAGAGACGCAGAAAGAGCGGATCGCGCGGCTCAACCGTGAGATCGCCGAAATGGGGGGCAGCTGGACCGCCGGAGAGACATGGCCCGGCTCCCTCTCCGCCGACGAGAAAAAGAAACTTCTCGGGCTCCTTCCGACTGATGCGCCCTCCGGCGTCAGCACCGCGCTTCCCCTGAGGACACCCGAGGGAGCGCCTGCTCTGCCTCCGGTCTTCGACTGGCGGGCCCTCGACGGGACGAGCCCCGTCACGGCCCAGGGCGGCTGCGGGTCGTGCTGGGCATTCGCCGCGGTCGCGCAGCTCGAATCGTTCGCGAGGATCTACGACTCGCGCCTGCTCGATCTCTCCGAGCAGGCCGTCATCGACTGCAACCCTCACGGTGCGAACTGCAGCGGCGGCTGGATACAGTCGGCCTATTACGTCTTCTCCAACTACGGCGCGGTCGCAGAGGCCTGCATCCCGTATACGGCGTCCGACGGCCATGCGTGCAATCAGCATCTGTGCGAGCCGCTGGCGAAGATCGGCCCCACCTATTACGAAGTCCCCCATACTACAGCGGGGATCAAGCAGGCGATATACGATAACGGCCCGGTCACCACTCATTTCCATGTCCAGGCCAACTTCTACGACTACACATACGGATGCTATAATTACGATTCCACCGCGCAGCCCAATCACGCGATGCTCATAGTCGGCTGGGACGACAACCAGTGCGGCGGCACCGGCGCGTGGATCGTCAAGAACAGCTGGGGACCGGGCTGGGGAATGGAAGGTTACGCATACATCGGGTACGGCATATGCAGTATCGGCGGGGGCGCTGTATTCGTGCCTGACTACATCCCGAGCACAGTATTTGTCAACATCTCTTCGCCCAACGGCGGCGAAGAACTCAATACCGGCGAGCAGTTCGAGATCACCTGGACAACGTCGCGCCAGACGCCCGACTCGCTCAGTGTGCTTGCCAGCCTCAACGGCGGCTCGAGTTACGACTCGACAATAGTCAGCGGCCTCGACAGCCTCGCCACGAGCTGCATGTGGACCGTCCCCGAATGGCCCGTCCGCACGATGAGGATAAAGGTCGTCGCCTGGTATGAAGGCGAAGTCGGAGGATACGACACGAGCGAGGGTGATTTCAGGATCGTCGGCCTGCCCTACGTCTATGTCTCCCCCACGGGCGGCGACGTCTACCCGTATACGCTGCCCCGGTGGGCGGCCCTCGATATCCAGGATGCAGTCGACGCCGCATGGGCAGGCGACTCCATCATGGTGGCAGCCGCAACATACCACACACCTGTTACGGTCGAATCCGCGATAATGCTCCTCGGCGGGTGGGACGCGGGATTCATGTCACGCGATCCATCGGTGAATGTCACTACGATCTATTGTCTCGGAAGCATCGTCTCGTTCATGAGCGTCGATGGTTTCTGCGGGATAGACGGATTCACCCTGACGGGCGGTTCCGGTAAAAGCGCGCAGCTTCCCGAGAACGGTATATACGGCGGCGGCGTATTCGCATACAACTCATCACCGACGATATCAAACAACATCATCACGGATTGCGGCTATACCAATACCTCCCAGTTCAGCGGCGGCGGTGGAATCGCCTGCTACAACGGCGCGGTGACGATCACTGGCAACACGATCAGCAGCTGCGTCGCCCAGAGCGGCGGCGGGATCTACCTCTACCAGGCTGCCGCCGACATCACCGGCAACACGATCAGCGGCGCTTTTCCCGCACTGGAGTACAGCGGAACAAAGAACGGCGGCGGCATCTACTCGCTCCACTCGGATATCGCGATGTCGGGCAACGTGATCGAGGACTGCTCGGGCTACATGCACGGAGGCGGGGTTTACGCAATGTCGGGTTCGATATCCCTTGACGGCGATACGATCTCGTCGAACTCCTGCACTTCGGAAGGGGGCGGAATATCCTCCGATGCGGCGAGCCTGACCGTCACGGGTGCGTTCATCTCGGGCAACAGCGCCGGCTCGACGGGCGGCGGGATCCTCCACAAGAACGCTGCGATCGACATCACAAATACGATCATCACGATGAACGGAGCGTCACTGATAGGCGGAGGGCTCTATGCCAGCGAAGCGTCGGGCAGGATCGACCAGAACACATTCGACCGCAACTCCGCGCTGTACGGCGGCGGCAACGTGATACTCGGGCCCATGGAACCGGTAACGTTCCGTAACAACCTGATCACTTACGGCACCGGGTACGGGTTTCAGACGAGCAGCCTGACAAACATCGACATGAGGTACAACAACGCGTTCGGCAACTCGCCCCAGGATTACTTCCTCGTAACGCCCGACGAGACGGACATCAGCAGCAATCCTCACTACGCGGATACCACAACATTCGACTATCACCTCGGATCCCATTCGGGTGCGATAGACGCGGGCGACCCGGCGGGGCCTTTCGATCCCGACGGATCGAGGGCCGACCAGGGAGCGTTCGGCGGCCCGGGGGCCGATTTCGGCGCACCCACATTCGTCAGCGATCTTCACGCATCGACCCTGAACGATACGACGCTGCAGATCACATGGAGCGAGGTGCCGGAGGCCTCCCTCTATCACGTCTATGGATCGCATGATGCCGGATTCGTGCCCGGCGAGACCGTTCATCTCGGAACGGTAATGTCACCCGCAGTGTCGTTCGACCACAATCCGCTTACCGTGTGCACCTACTATCGCGTCGCGGCGGTCAACGCGGCAGGATACAGCGGGGGCTGGTCGAACCTCACAGGCGACTGCACCTCGGGCGACGAGATCGACCCCGTCGTACAGGTCGTTCACCCGAACGAGCCTCAGAGGTTCTACGTCGGCAACACACTCGGGATCGAGTGGATAGCGACCGACAACGACGCGGTCGATTCGGTCAGCGTCTGGCTCTCTGTAAACGCGGGGGCCGATTACACGCGCCTCTTCAGCAACGAGCCGAACGACTCTCTCTGCGAGTGGGTGATCCCGATGATGGACGCCGATTCGTGTGTTATAAAGATCATCGCCTGGGATCCGGCACTCAATACGGGCGAGGACATCAGCGAGGGATACTTCTCGATCAAGGACCAGACGGCCGTCGGCGATGACGAAGAGGAAGAGGAGGAGACGCCCGTCTACGCTACGGGGCTCGAGCAGAACTACCCCAACCCGTTCAACGGCGTGACGAATATTGCCTACACCCTGGCCGAGGCCGGCGTCGTCGATCTGCGGATCTACGATACGGCAGGCAGGCTGATCAGGACGCTCGAGACGGGAGCATCAAGGCCGCAGGGACGACACGTCACCGCGTGGAACGGCAGGGACAACTCGGGGAGGACCGTAACGTCCGGGGTCTATTTCGCGAAGATCAGCACGGGCAAGTTCAGGCAGACGAGAAAGATGGTTTACCTCCGCTGATGCGGTCTGTAGAATCTGCATGGCTGGATCAGAACGCATGGAGAACTGGTGGGAGGACACTCACACGACCATAGCCGCGGCCTCGCAGAGGGGCGCAGGATCACCTGGGTCGGGATAGGGGTCAACGCGATCCTTATCGTGCTCAAGTTGTGGGGAGGTACGGCCGGACGAAGCCGTGCTCTTATCGCCGACGCGGTCCACTCGATATCCGATTTCGTCTCCGACTTTATCGTCCTGATAGGCCTTCACTTCCTCGGCAAGGCAGAGGACGAGGAACACCCCTACGGGCACGGCAAGATCGAGACCCTCGCCGCGATCGGTGTCGGGCTGATTCTACTCATAACGGCCGCGAAGATCGGATACGAGGCGGCGATGGCGATCTACAGGGGCGACGTCTCGGCGCCGCACCGGTTCACGATCATCATTGCGGCAGCATCGGTCGTGGCGAAGGAAGTCCTCTACCAGATCACGGTAAGGATCGGGAGAAGAGTCGGAAGCGAGGCGCTTGTAGCCAATGCGTGGCACCACCGCAGCGACGCGTGGTCGTCGATCGTTACCCTCGTCGGCGTTACCGCCGCATCCTTCGTTCCGCGCCTTCAGATCCTCGATTCGTACGCCGCGCTCTTCGTTTCGTTCTTTATCGTCAAGGTGGCGGCGGAGATCCTCTGGAGCGCATTGCGCAAGATAGTCGACACGGCCCCGTCGGCCGAGTTCATCCAGGCGGTCAAACTCAGTGTCGAGCGGGTGCCCGGCGTACGGCAGTGCCATGACATCATGGCGAGGTATTACGCCCGCCGGATACGGATGGAACTTCATATTGTGGTCGATCCCGGCATGACCGTTGCAGAGGCACATGATATCATCGACCATGTAGTCGAAGTGATCACCGAGAAATTCGAGGATGTCGAAAAGGTCCTAGTTCACGTAGATCCGGACCGGAGCGTGTTCACAGACAAGGATCATATCAATAAAACACGCGCTGAAGAGAATCACGGCGATGTGAGCCACAACGAAGAGAATCACGGCGAT
>DAOVNN010000041.1 GCA_030630165.1 Candidatus Krumholzibacteriota bacterium | reverse complement strand
GGTGTCCGGTTCATCGTGGCAATGACCGTTGTTGCCGAAGTGGGAGATCTTACCCGCTTCGATAATCCCCGACAGCTGATGGCGTATCTCGGACTCTCTCCGAGCGAGCACTCCAGCGGCGGCAAACGACGTCTCGGCGGCATCACAAAGACGGGGAACAGTCATGCACGCCGGGTACTTGTCGAAGGCGCGTGGGCATACCGCCATCCGGCGAAGGTCTCCCCGGTCATACAGGTCCGCCTCGAGGATCTCCCCTCTTCGATCCAGGACATCGCCTGGAAGGCACAGCTGCGTCTGTGCAAGCGGTATCGCAGACTCGTGGCCAAGGGGAAGAACCCAAACCTGGTCGTCACGGCGATCGCTCGAGAACTGGCTGCGTTCATGTGGGCCATCGCCTGTGAGGTAAAAGAAGCGGCATGAACATGTAGACTAGATCTATCAACGGTAGTCTCGGGAAGAGGTGCAGCCCCGGTTCGGCGTAACCCTCGACACCGGTGAGAGGTATCGTGAACCCTCGTTCCCAGAGAGAGGAAGGCGCCTGACGGAAACAAAGTAAGATGGTACCCAATCCACGAATATCAGCTTGATCAACCGTCGTTATTACTGGCTCCACCTCTTCCCAGGCTACCAGCACCGAAAGGATCCCAGCATGTGAAAAAGTAAAATCAGAAACTACCTGTTGACAGAGGAAGTCATATCACCGGCGGGAGTAAATAATTTCTGATTGTTCAGAATATCATGAATTTTCGGGAGCCCGATTCCTGATTCGTTGAAGATGAAACTTAGCGAAGGATATTTGTGTCGAAGTCGAACTGGAAGTTCATGTAGAGGATGTTGTCGTCGATATCCGATTCGAACTCATTAGTCGTTTCTTTACTGACATAGTTTAGCTGAAGCCTCAGATTCTCCAGCGGCGACCAGTTGATCCCGGCCGTCCAGTTGTCCCGGGTCGTCTCGTTGCCGTCGCGCCCCGATTCGCTGACGAACCTGTCGAATCTCAGCGCAAACTCGAGCCTGCCCTTCAGCATCGGCCAGACCCCCTGCAGCCCCCATCCTGAGTAGTCATAGAGATACTGCTGGGCGTCGAAGTAATCGTCCATCCCGCCCGCTCCATAGAAGCCATAGATCCGCGGTGTGTGCGGGTGGCCGACGGTGATATCGGCCGACCAGACGCTTCTGTCGATGTCCATCACCGGTCCCCGGTCACCGAGGGCGAAGTTGTCATGCTGGTTGCTGCTGGCGTGCATCCCGGCTGTTACCCAGTGAACCGGTGTTATCTCCAGCCGTCCGCCGTAGTACATGTCGCCCAGCGAGTTCGTGTAGAGGAACTCCTCGTTCTCGCGACCCCCGATATACCTGTTGGCCCCCATGCCGTTTCCTACCATCAGGAACCAGCGGATATCCCACGGTCGGTTGCCGGGCCACGATCCTTTTATCGCCAGCCCGAGGTCCCTGTCGTATGACTTCGCCGCCATGACCGATGATATATAGGGGGTCCGGGTCAGCGAATAGTCCCCGACCTTCCTGCCGAATGTCGATCTCGAAGCGAAATCGAGATCGTTGTAGGCAGTGAGCACCTCGGAGGTCGAGGGTATCTTCATCTGCCCGATATATATCGTGAAATATTGCGCGGGGAGCCAGCCTCCGTAGAAATCGACGATATCTGTCCTCTCCTCGAGGCGGATCCTCAGGAGGAGCTGCAGATCACCCTTCGGCGATCCGAGGATGAAGGCGATCCTGCCATGCCTGAAAGCAAATCCCGACGCGTGATCGGCGGCCCTGTCTCCGCTTCCCTGCTGGGTCAGGCCGTTCTGGACCTGTTCATGGATCGTCCACCAGAAGCTGGCCGTCGCTTCCATATCGAGGGTAGGGGATGAACCTTCTTTTTCATCTGCCGCCGAAGAAAACGGAAAGACCGTTGACAACAGCAGGGCGGCTATGACAAGTGTCTTATTCAAAAAATCTGTTCTCATATTTAATCCGACGGCACGCCATGACCGTAGATCAGGATCGCCTTCTCATCGACCAGGGCCCATCCACCATTGATGATGTCGAATTCCTCGCATTCCTCAGGCATAGGGTTGATGCGGATTATGACGGCTCCCTTGATCATGCTTCCCGCGTTGTGGTCCTTGTCCGGATCGTAATCCCACTCGCGGACCGTGCATCCCGTGTTGTCCTGGTTCTTCCCCCTGTCGGGGATGTTGTAGTCGTCGTTGTCTGAGCCTGGTGGTATCACATTTCTGAACGGTCCCTCTCCGATGATCCTGCCTGTGACGGGATCGAGATACGACGCTTCGAGGGGGGTGCCGTCGCGCTCCCAGGCGAGGATGTGCCACTGCTCGTGGCCGTTCTTCGCGCCGATCCAGTCACCGTTACCCAGGTCGTATGTCTCTGGTGGATACTCGATGAAAGCGCAGTCGGCGCCGAGAGCGTCGACGTCGAATCCGGTCCAGAACCTGTGGTCGGGGTACTGCTGCGTTATCTGTTCTACGGTGAATGAGCGGGCGTATCCATCGGGAGCGAGCACGTCGATGCTCGTCGCTCCAGTCAGATCGACTCCGACGGCGTCGAGCAGGTCGGCGATCTTTACCCCTCTGTATGTCGCGTAATAATCGAACTGCTGTTTCGTCGTGTTGGCCAGTCCGAACTGTGAGTGGGAGGGCATCTCGAGCAGATCAGCCATTGTCACCTTCACCATCGAGCAGAGCTCGAGGCCGGGGTAGCTGCCGTCGTCGCCGGGATATCTCAGCGCGTCTATCTCTTCATTGTTGTCGAAATCGTCCCCGTCACTGTCAAGACCGGCGATCGCCGCGATTGCCGCTCCGTCTCTGCCGGCATCGTCATAAGCTGTCCCGTACGGATTGAGCGTCTGGGCGAAACTGGTCGGCAGCCCGGTCCACCCCTCAGGCGGATGTATCACAAAATGACAGTAATCACATGGATTGGCTGTGACGAGCCCCCTGTCGCTTGTGACCTCGCCGCCTCTGTGGCATGTCTGGCAGTCGTCGAGGCGTGTTCCCACAGTGTGGGGGTAGGCCCTGACGAAATTGTTTATATCGGTGTCCGAGGCGTGTCCCTTGTATGACCTCGAGGAGCTGATCTCGTCGGGAGCCAGCGGATCATCGTCGGAGCAGTTGATAAGAAGCCCCATTGCCAGGGCCAGAAGAGGCAGGATTACGTACTGAGATCGGAAGCGCTGCGAGACCCTCATCGATACCTTCCTTAAGATTTAATCCGTATACCATCACTGGAACTGACCGTTATGCATATTTGTGCATAACGGTTGCAAAAAGTAATCCGGCTGGTGTTCGCCGGGTTTTTCCGGACACTGCCGGAAGCAATACACTACCTTTTGAACCGGCCTGAATCAAGGGAAAAAATACTAACAAGAATTATTGGTTATTGAAAAGCCCCGGTAGATAAGGTATAATCGCCAGATATCAGTGAATACTTCAGAGCTTTTTACATCGGAGGACTGAGATGAAAAGAATGACGATCCCTGCCGCCGCATTGATCATATCGGCGGCGCTTCTGTTTTACATGGGCTGCAGCAGCGACGACAACCTCGTCGCGGGTGATGCCTCGATGAGTTTCGTAAGCTTCGAGTCGATGGACTACGGTCCCGACACGCTGACGATCTACAGCGGCGTTGACACCTGCGGCGGCATTGATACCAACATCAAGGTCACCGTACCACCTCTCGAGGCGATATGGTCCGCCCTGATCGGCGGCGGTCACCCCATGTGTCCCTGTGCCGATTCGACCGGCATGTTTGTCATGTCGAAAGCAGTGACGACACACAGCGAGGAAGATTCGCTTGGTGTATTCGAGACGACATTCAGTCTTCCCGTCGGAGCGGCTCTTCCCTCGATGAACCTCAGGGTTATCGCCGACGACGGCGCCGAGATCTACCTCAACGACTATTATATCGGAACAGCCAGCCTCTTCGGCGGCGTCTGGGAAGGGACGATCTCGATCGACTCGCTCTTCAATATCAGTCCGGCATGCCCGCCGGGTGGCGAACCGTGCAGCACGCTCGAGGAGATCAACGTCCTGAGATTCGACCTGGTCAACACCGGCACCGGTGATTTCGGTGAGCCGGTCGCTCGCGCAGATACGGTCGACTGCATGTATGTCCAGTTCGAGGCCGAGATCACCTGGGAGATGGCCCCGGACGTCACGATCGACATCAAGCCGGGAAGCGACAGGAACCCGGTCAACTGTAACGGCAAGGGCAACGGAGTCATCCCGGTCGCGATCCTCACGACAGACGGATTCGACGCTCAGGCCGTCGCCTGTGCGACGGTGCGGTTCGGTCCCCTCGGCGCATACGAGACCCACGGCAAGTGTCATCTCGAGGATGTCGATGATGACGGCGACATCGATATGATGCTCCACTTCCGCAGGAACGAGACGGGGGTCACCTGCGCGGATACGATGATGACCCTCTGGGGCATGACCCTCGACGGATTCGATTTCGAGGCGTGGGACTACATAACCACGGTCCCGGACAAGGATCACGACGACTGTGATTCGACGCTGACTGACAGGTAACCGCCGCCCCTGTCCACCGAATTGCGGCGCTGCCCCGGTATCCGGCCCTGCAGCCGGGCACCGGGGCTTTTTTTATCTCCACCGGGAACAATATCCCCGCAAGCTGGTATAATCCCCCTGTGGGATTGACAGACAGTCTCAAAACGGTATTTTGGGGTTGAAACGTCTCCGCAGGGGTCGTAGAATTCTGCACCTGTTGATGGGATGATCGAAACAGGGGCGCCCGCACCGCCGGACGCCTCTTTGCAACTGCGGCATTCAAAATCAAACACAGAGGAAAGGAGCCGTATATGATCGAGATTTCCGGATTGACGCGATACTACGGCGACCTTTGTGCCCTCGATAAGATCAGCCTGACGATCGAGAGAGGAAAGATCCTCGGGCTGCTCGGACCGAACGGAGCCGGAAAGACGACCGCTATGCGGATCCTCACCGGTTTCCTCGCTCCGACGGAGGGCACGGTCATCGTGAAGGGGCATTCGATCGACGATGGGATGCTCAAGATCAAGAAGCTGATCGGGTATCTCCCCGAATCCGCCCCTGTCTACCAGGACATGTTCGTCTACGACTATCTCCAGTACGTCGCCGACATTCGCGAGATGCCGGCGGAGAGCCGGGAAGACCGGATAAAGGAGATCGCGGGGATATGCGGCCTCGAGGACGTGATGCACAGGTCGATACACGAGCTCTCAAAGGGTTACAAGCAGAGGGTCGGGCTGGCGCACGCGATGATAGGCGACCCCGAGATCCTCATCCTCGACGAGCCCACCATGGGCCTCGACCCGAACCAGATCGTCGAGATCAGGGAAATCATCAGGAAGATAGGCCGAGAGAAGACGGTCATCCTCTCGTCGCACATCCTCAGCGAGGTCGAGGCGACCTGCGACCGGGTCGTCATCATCAACCGGGGACGGATCGTTGCCGACGGCTCGACGGAGGAACTCAAGCGTACCTCAGCGGAGGACTACTCGATAAGCCTCCTGCTCAAGGGCGCGCCGGAGCTTGAGATAAAGCAGCTCTTCGATGGCGTTGCCGGCATTGCTTCTGTCGATGCGAGCGGGGAGGATGGAATGATCCGCGTACGTCTCTCCTGCAGGACGGGCGACGACCTGCGCGAGCAGGTCTACTCTCGCGTTAAAACGAAGGATTGGGCGCTTCTCGAGCTGATCCGCGAATCGAAAAGCTTAGAGAGCATCTTCAGCGAACTCACACAGGAAAAGGAGGGTTGAGATGACGGCTGCGGCAAGCACCATGCATATATTCAGGCGGGAGTTCAGGCACTATTTTGTGACTCCGATCGCCTACATCGTGATAGCGATATTCCTCGTCCTGACCGGCTGGTTCTTCTTTTCGACCTTCTTTCTGTACAGCCAGGCCGAGCTGAGGAACTTCTTCTCGCTTCTTCCGATAATATTCTCGTTCATCGTACCGACGATAACGATGAGGCTGTTCTCCGAGGAGTACAATGTCGGCTCGTACGAGATACTCGTCACGATGCCGGTTACCGATCTGGACATCATCCTCGGCAAGTTCTTAGCAGCGATGGCATTCATCGCGGTGATGCTCCTGCCGACGGTCAGCTACGCGATATCGGTCTCATTCCTTGGCGATCTCGACTGGGGGCCGGTCATCGGAGGATATGTGGGGGCGCTCCTGCTTGGAGCGGCCTTCTGCGCCGTCGGGCTCTTTGCCTCGGCGCTGACGAAGAACCAGATCATCGCATTCATCATCGGGATGATTATCTGCTTCTCGCTGACGATGGTCGACAAGGTGCTCTTTTTCCTCCCCGAGTCGATGCTCGGATTCTTCCAGTTTATCGGGGCGGACTTTCATTTCGAGAACGTGGCGAGGGGAATACTCGACACGAGAGACATCCTTTACTTTGTGAGCGTCGTCTTCGTGGCGCTTTACGGAACCTTCCTGGTCCTCCAGGAAAAGAAATAGGAAGGGGGAGAGATGAACAGGCATATAAAAATGGGCAAGTACTACAGATTCCTCGTTTACCTCGCGGTCGTTATCCTGGTCAATGTCGCCGGGCAGACCCTCTTCCTCAGGGGAGATCTTACCTCGAACGGCATATACTCGCTCTCCAGGGCGAGCAGTGAAGCGGTCGGGAACCTCTCAGAGCCGCTGACGATCAACGTATTCTTCACGAGGAACCTGCCTGCTCCCCACAACAACACGGAGCGTTATCTGCGGGACCTTCTCGAGGAATACTCGGTCAAGTCGAACAGATACTTCAACTACCGGTTCTACGACGTCAGCCCGGAGGAGGGCGACATCGGCGAGGACGAGAAGCGCAACCAGCAGCTCGCACGCGATTTCGGGATCCAGCCGGTGCAGATACAGGATATCGAGCAGGACGAGGTGAAGTTCAAGAGGGCCTACATGGGGATGGTCTTCATGCATGGCGATGTCGTCGACAAGATCCCCGCGATCACTACGACTGACGGGCTCGAGTATACGATCACCTCGAAGATCGAAAAGATGAACAACAAGATAAGCGCCCTGGTCGGGATGCAGGAGCCGGTCGAGATCAAGCTTATGTTCTCGCCGGCACTTATCGAGATAGCTCCGCAGATCCGGATGGAGGGGTTGTCGGAGATGCCGGCCCGTATCGAGGAGATCGTCGCGGAGCTCAGCGGGAAATACTACGGCAAGCTCGAGTTCTCCGTTACCGATCCGACGGCTGATGCCGAGGCTGAGGGGGAAAACAGCAAGTATAATATCGTCACTCTGAGGTGGCGCGAGAGCACAGACGCCAGCGGCGCGGTCGTAGTGCCCGCCGGCCACGGTGCCGCCTCGATCGTAGTCGTGAAAGGCGACAATTTCAGGACGCTGCCGTTGATCGACATCTACAACGTTCCTCTCTTCGGCACGCAGTACAAGCTTGCCGACCTTAACACCCTGGGTGAACGGATCGGCGAGGCGATCGACGATGTCATCGACATCAACAAGAAGATCGGCTACCTGGCGAGTCACGGCACGGCGCCGCTCAGGGGTGCTCAGCCGATGCCCGGCCAGCCTCAGCCTCCTTCAAACGGGTTGACCAATTTCAGCAATCTCATCTCGCAGAACTATTCGATCAGCGAGGTCATGCTCGCTGACGGCATACCCGACGGGATCGACTGTCTCATCATGGCTGGCCCGAAGGAGACGCTCAATGACTACGAGCTCTTCCAGATCGACCAGTTCCTGATGAAGGGCAAGTCGCTCGCGATCTTCTACGACGCCTTCAGCGAGATGAACATGCCGCAGAACCAGATGGGACGCCAGCAGGGCCCCGTCTTTCTGCCGGTAAGCACCGGGCTGGAGAAGATGCTCGATCATTACGGGGTTTCCGTAAAGCATTCCTATGTCCTCGACAGGAGCTGTTTCGAGCAGCAGATGCCCCCGCAGTACGGCGGCGGCAAACAGGCGATATATTTCGCCCCGATAATCAAGCCGGAGAAGATCAACGAAGATCTCGATTTCATGAAGTACGTCAAGTCGCTGGTCATGCTCAAGGTCTCTCCGATCATGCTGAGGGAGGACGTGCTCGCCGATGCCGGCCTGCGCGGTGATGTCATCTTCTCGTCGTCGGACGAGTCGTGGGAGATGAGCGGCAAAATAGACTTCAGCCCGTGGGCTATGCAGCCCCCCGAGGATCCGACAGAGATGGAGAGCTACGACCTCGCGGCGCTTATAACGGGAGAGTTCTCCAGCTATTTTACTGGAAAGCCGGTTCCGGAAAAGCCGTCGCCGGAAAGCGAAGGGGCCGACTCGACCGCTGCAGCCGACGTTTCAGGTCAGCAGGGCACGGATCTCGTTACAGGAGAAGGCGCTGTGATAGAGACGGGAAGGCCGGGGAAGATCTTCCTGATCACCAGCTCGGAGGTCCTCGGCAACAACATCCTCGACGAGGGAGGAGCCTCGACGCAGGCGACATTCATCCTGAACGTCATAGATCATCTCAACGGAAGGGATGCCTATGCCGACATGAGGGGCAAGACGCAGCGCTTCAATCCCCTCGGTGACACCGGCGCGGGAACGAGGACTTTCGTCAAGACTCTCAATATAGCCGGGCTGCCCGTACTCGTTGTGGCGCTCGGGATCGTTGTATGGGCGAGGCGCTCCAGCAGGAAGCGCCGCATCCAGGCTATGTTCGCCAGGTAGAGCAGGCGGGAGGAAATAGAAATGAAAAAGGAATACATAATACTCGCGGCGACTATTGTTGCCCTCGGGCTCTATCTCGTGCTCCGTAACACCGACAGGACACACTACGAGATACCTGAGATCGATACGCCGGATGCGGAGCAGGTCACCAGGCTCGATATCATCGGGCCTTCAGGCAGGCTTGAGATGAAGAAGTCGGGCGACTCGTGGCTGTCGGAGCCGGAAGGGTATCCCATAGAGAAGGGCAAGGTCGACGGGATGCTGGAAGCTCTCGGCGGACTCGACATCGTATCGCTGGTCTCCGAGGCGGAAAGTTATGTGCAATACGACCTGGGGAATAAAAAACGTGTGTTCGTCGAGGCCTCGAGCATCGAGAAATCACTGCTCAAGCTCGATATCGGCAAGGTCGCTTCGACCCAGAGGCATACGTACGTGAAACTCGTCGATGACAAGAATGTCTACCAGGTCAGCGGCAACATCAGGCGCACATTCGACGTCGAGATATGGGCGCTGCGCGACAAGAAGGTTATGACTCTCGATAGAAACTTGATCACCGGCCTGACCATCGAGACGGACGGGGAGAAGATTTCGCTGACGAAGATCTCGAACCCCGTCGAGCCCGTCGAAGAGGGGCAGCCGCCCCAGATGGTCACCGCGTGGATAACTGCCGACAGCACGGAAGCCGACGGCAAGATCATCGACGGCATCCTCGGTCGCCTGGCCAATCTGCAGAGCGACGGGTTCCCGGAAGACGATGAGCAGGTCGACATGAGTGAGCCGGCATTTACACTGACGATTCACGGGACGAAGTCCGAGACGCTGAAGATCTACGGACTGTCGGGGGAAAAGATGTTTCTCGCATCCTCGTCGCAGTACGAATTCCCTTTCATGCTCGCTGAGTGGAAGCTCAGCCAGATAAGGAAGACCCCGTCAGACGTGATGGGGCAGGCGGATGAAAAAGAATAATGCCATTATCGCGGGCATCGTTGCCTGCGCAATAATGATCTTATCGCCCGGAACCGGCCGTAGCGCCGGACCGGACGATGTCATATCCGTCTCTGATACTCTCGCGATCCCTGCCGATGAAGGATCATCGATCACATCCGATTCATCATCGACACAAGCGGCTGAACCAGCAAAGGGGCACTGGGTCGCCCTGCCGGCGTTCTTCTATACGCCCGAGACCGGTTTCGGGGGAGGCGTAGTCGTCGGGCACATATACCCGCGGCTGGGGGACAGGCATCCGTCGAGCATGATGGGTAACTATTATTACACGGAGAAGAAGCAGACGATAATCAAGCTGACTCCGGAATTGTACACGGAGGGGGGATATTACGGCCGTGTTGAGATGGGCTACAAGAAGTTCCCCGACAGTTACTGGGGTATCGGCCCCGACACGGAGGACGGCGACGAGGAAAAGTATACACCGGAGCTTTTCCATGCGAATCCCATAGGAATGATCGAGCTGATACCCGACGTGAGGGTCGGGCTGCAGTACCGGTATCGCAGGGAAGTCATGCTCGAGAGGGAAGAGGGCGGAGCACTCGAGCAGAGGACCATACCCGGGTCCAGCGGCGGCACTACAGCCGGAGCGGGCATTATCACTACCTACGACTCACGTGACAATATCTTCAGCAGTGCAAGCGGCTGGTATGTCAATCTTTCCCATGTGTCGTACGGGAGTTTCTTTCTCAGCGATTACGATTTTACCGGCATAAGCCTCGACGTCAGAAGGTTCTTTCCTCTGCCGTGGGAACATGTCTTCGCCGCGAGATTTTATTCAAGGTCGACTGATGGCACCGTTCCGTTCCAGGACCTGCCCTGCCTCGGAGGCCCCAGCGACATGCGCGGGTACCAGGCTGGGCGGTACAGGGACAAGTTCGCCGCCTGGGCGCAGGCGGAGTACCGGATTCCTCTCGTTTGGGTCACCTGGCTCTCTGTGTTCGGAAGCGCAGGCAACGTTTCCCGGAACCTCGGCAGCTACAGTGTTAACAGCATCAAGTATGCGGGTGGTGGAGGCGTGCGGTTCAGGCTGAACGAGGAAAGGTTCAGCATCAGGTGCGACTATGCCGTAACCGGCGAGGGCGGCTCCAACTTCTATCTTTCCATCAACGAGGCTTTCTGAAGCTGTATTACATTGCGTACAGCATCAGCATGCAGGATATCCTCGAGCGCCAGACACTCTTCCCGTTATATCCGGGCGCGTCTATGAACCCCTCCTCTTTCGCGATTATGTCTACAAAGATCTGGTATGAACCCGCTGCGGGAGCGAGCTCTCCCGACGAGAAGGTATAGCTGCCGTCATTATCGGTTGTCACATGAATCCCGATGTCCTCGCCCATGTCATTTCGGACGTAAATATCGACAGTTCCAGTTCCCGGACAACTCGAGACCCATTGCACCTCGAAGCCATCGTTTATCGATACAGCAGTGTTGTTCTCCGGGCTGGTGAAATATGCTTCGCAATCAGGCATGTCTATTGATACTTCGAGATCCTGGTCGACTCCTCCCCCGGCTGTGACATCGAATGTATATGTTGCTCCGGGACTGAGAAAGACCTCGTTCTGTGGATCCCTGTAGAAGTAGATCTGCTCGAGGTCCAGCCAGTAGAGGGCGTAGGCATTGCACATCACCGCTGTGGGCTGCAGTGGATTGATTCCGCTTACGGGAGCGTAAGCAGCGTCGAACCTGGCCTTTATCATGTCGTCACGAATGACGGTGCCATAGTTGTTAGAGACGTTACGCAGGACCTCAAGCTCGGCATATACCTCGTTCGTGGTCGTGAAACTCCAGAAATAGCCCTGTGTTTCAGCTCCCTCGTCATCCCTGGCGATGACCCACCATTCGTATTCGTGGCCCTTCAGCATTCCGGTGGGGCTGAAGACTCTTTCGAACTGTCCTTCGCTGACAAGTGAAGGTATAAGGGGAGGACCGAACCATATGTCGTAAGTCAGGGGGTCGCCGTTTGGATCGGAACAACTCCAGCTCAAGGTCTTGTTCAGGGGTACACCTGTCGCGTCGTCGGCCGGATTTGGAGTATGAGGCCGCTCAGGCGGATCGTTTATTTCCTCGGTCTCAAATCGCCACGGTGTATCGTGATTTGATGCCGATCCTCCCTGGTCGTCTTTCGCTATGACATACCATCTGAAATCGACACCTCTCCCAAGCATCCCGACGTTATAGTGAGTGTCAGGGTGGTCCTGGACCAGGAAGTCGCCTGCGCCAAGATACACTTCCAGCCAGACGTCGTACACGAGAGGGTCCCCGTCAGGATCGTAGCCTTCCCAGCTCAGGGTCACGTTCTCCGCCTGGACATCGGTCGCGGAATCCGGCGGGTCAGGATTGAACGGCGGGAATGGCGGGTTGTTAGTCGTTTCCCCGGTATAGAAGGTCCAGGTCTCGCTGTTCACCGGGTCGTTGTTCCCGTCGTCAGCCTCGACGTACCAGTCGTACTGCCTCTGCTTTTCCAGATCCAGATCCATGGCATATGACTTGTCGGTGGTTACAATGGGATCATGATCGTAATAATCATAGGCACGAGTCAGATAGATCGTGAACGTCAGCTTATCCGACTCGGGATCTTCGCATAGCCAATAAAAAATCGGCCTGATGCTCTGTCCTGTGACATGGTCCTCCGGATACGGAGTATGGGGCGCTCCCGGTGGATCGTTTGGTTCGACAGGGTCGTCCTCGTCTGGGGACTCTACACAGCCGCACCCATCTCCCAAAGACATTAAAATAAAAGCGCATGCAATCAAGAACATATTCCGAAGTAATTTCATGAGAATACCCCCCGATAAATATTAATGATGCCGCTTTTAACCCTTAAGTACCTGCAAGAGTGCGTCAAGTTACGTCAATAGTAAAGAAAATTCATGTATGCCGTAACAATTAGATTGGATGAACTCTTAATCTGTACGTTTACCGAGCAGTTTCGCGATGCGTGCGAGCAGCCCACCCGGCTGCGCACGTGTCGTGAATGTCCATGTGGGGCCAGAGGTCGATTCGTCGTGCGGGTCGGTCGAGACGACGCGCCAGAAGTAGACGGTGTCGTAGTCGAGGGGGGGGAGTGCATGAGAGGTCTCGGTG
>DAOVNN010000097.1 GCA_030630165.1 Candidatus Krumholzibacteriota bacterium | reverse complement strand
GGCTCTCGAGGCAGAGCGTTATCTTCGCCGGGTCGGAATGGGTAGCCCTTACCCCGCCTATAGCCGCCTTGTTCTGTCCCTGACCGACTGAGTGCTCGCCGTCGAGAACGAGGACCTTCAGGCCTTCCAGCGTCAGGAAGTAGGCAATCGGGCAGCCGACGCTTCCGGCGCCGATCACTATCGCGTCGTACTTCTTCAGGCTCACTTCCCTTCACCCCCCTTTATACCGGCGAACGCCGAGAGAGGCACTTCGGCAATAAACGGCCTCTCCGTCGGGAGTGTAACGTCGTCGAGGTCGATACCCTCCTCACGGTAGAGGCGAAGTATCAGTTCGGTGCAGGTTTTGCCGCCGCAGGCACCCATCCCCGTCCTGATCGTGGCCTTGAGGATGTTCATATCGAGCACACCCGATCTTATCTCGCCCCGTATCTCTCCGGCCGTGATCCTTTCGCACCTGCAGACGATAGTGTCGTCGGATATTGAGTCGGCGATGCCGCCGCCCATATCACCCTCCTCGGCTTCCAGCTCGAGAAGAGCAGATACATCGATCGCCTCTTTTGATGGGACCTCTATTGAAACGAGCATCCGTTTTTCATCTCCGGGGGCCTTGTTGACCCTGACAATCTTTCCGGTACCGACAGTATTCCCGTCGAAGTCGACGGTGCGGACCTCTACCCCCTTCACTAACGAGGACGATTCCAGTTCATACGGTATGACTACAACGGATGTCCCATCGCTTTCACCGGCGTCCGGCCGAACAAGGGTAATGGCCAGTGCGGGACAGGCGGCGACGCACTTGAGGCACCCGGTGCACTCGCCGCTGAACTCGGGCAGCCCCATTATCGGATCGCCTGGAATGATGATCGAGCATTTAGGACACGAGTCGACGCACGGATTGCAGGGAATCTCCTCGACGCACCTGATCACGGGATAGGCCTTACCCTCTCCCGAGGCGGGATTCCAGTCCACCACAGCGCCGGGCTTGCTCATCAGCACCTTCTGCTTTGACTCCCAGTCGCCGGGGATCTCGACATCACGGCCAAGCGCCCGCGCTATCTTCCTGCCTGTGATCTTGCCGCTGAATATCGCGGCTGATGCTTCGGCGATCTCCGCCGAGTCGCCGCACGTGTAGCACTCGAGGCCGAACTCGGTCAGTTTGTAGTAAAGTTCGTCTATCGGGGAGAGGCCGACCGCAATGAGCAGCGTATCGACGGCAAAAGTCCTGGAGGTCCCTTCGACCGGCTTGAACGATTCGTCGATCGCCGCGGTGGTGATCCTCTCAAGCTTTCCGTCCCCTTCCGCGGAGACGACTGTATGCGAGGTATAGATCGGAACGCCGAGACGGGTCAGTTTGTCGGCATGCACCTTGTATCCGCCGCACTTCGACAGAGCCTCTACGAGGCCGACGACCTTGATCCCCGCCTGGATGGCATGGTATCCCGCGATCAGGCCGACGTTGCCGCCGCCGACGATGAAGAGCCGCTCGGCCGGCACAATCAGATCGCGGTTGAGCAGCGTCTGAAACGCTCCCGCCCCGTAGACGCCGGGCAGATCGCAACCGGGAAACGCCAGTCCTCTCTCCCTCGCGCCGCACGCCACAAGAACGACTTTCGGTTCGACAAGGAAGTAACCATCGGGACCATACATCCCTACCTTGCCGTCATGGAATGCCCCGACGGCGGTCGTCCCGGTGATCGCTTCCACGGAATCGAGCTTTGACAGCTCGGCTGTCATTATTTGAGCGATGTCTATACCGCGTATCCCGGCGTAGCAATCCTCTCTCGAGCCGAAGAACGGATGTGTCTGAAGGGTCAACTTGCCGCCGAGTTCGCTCTTGTCGTCAACGAGCAGTGTCTCGATGCCGAGTGTTCCAAGTTCGATCGCGGCGTTTATTCCGGCAGGGCCGCCTCCGATCACGAGGATCTCGGTCTCGACCGTATCTATGCTGGAGAATGCCGGAAGACCGTCGCGATACGGCAGGCCCGGAACGCCTTCGCAGCTCTCGACCTTCATCCCCTCGCGCACCTCGATCATGCATCCCTTGACCGTGACACCTTCGACCAGGACCATGCACTGGCTGCACTGGCCGTTCACGCAGAATATTCCCTGGGGAGCGCCATCACGAGGGTGATGACCGAATACCTTTATCCCATTGGCGTAAAGGGCGGAGGTTATGACCTCGCCCTCGAGTGCCTTCATCTCTTCCCCGTTGAACGAAAAGGAGATCTCCTTTCGTTCCCTGATGGGCAGTATGGGGTGAGATTTCAGTCGGTGTGTTAATCCTGAAGCTGCTATGGCTCGGACTCCTTTTTGACTTTCGCGTCAGTTGGAGATTGTCAGAATCACCTGATTCTTCTCGACCGACGTTCCGGGGGAGACCTTTATCGACTCAATAGTTCCTGCGACTCCGGCAGTGAGGCTGTTCTGCATCTTCATCGCCTCGAGCACGACGAGGACATCACCCTCACTTACGCTGTCGCCTTCCTTCACTTCGTAGCTTATAACCATGCCGGGCATCGGAGCCGTGAGAGTGAACTCCGACCCGTCCCCCGCGCCAGTACCGGCGGCGGGCTGCTCGGCCTTGTCCTTTTTCTTATCCTTCTTCTTCCTGCGGCCGCCGTCCTTCATGACGATGGGGGCGGTGTTCCCGGCGGCACGCGCCCGCGTTTTCCCGCCAACCTCATCCACCTCGACCTTGTAATATTCGCCTCCGACGTAGACATTGAAGGCCCTCAGCGCAGCGCTCTTCTCCGGTCCCTCTCCCGTACCCGCCGATACGGAGACATCGCCGCTGCGGAGTTTCTCGACAAGCGCCTCTTCCTTTTCCACGTCTTCCAGTGTTACCGGCTTGACCTCTGCCGGCGGCTCCTCGAGCCCATACTTCCACCTGAGAAACCGGGTTCCGGTGGTCGGATAGAGAGCGTATATCAGAACGTCTCTTTCGTCCTTTGCGAGACCTTTCACACCCTCGCGCGCCTTCTCCATCTCGGGCTCGAGCATGTCGGCGGCACGGCACGTTATCGGTTTCTCGCCGCGGGGATATCCCTTGAGCGCAAGCTTCTGTATCTTCGAATCCATCGGTCTCGGCGGTGTGCCGTATAGACCGTAGGCGTAATCCTTGACCTGGGCGCTGATCATCTTGTAGCGCCCGAACAGTACGTTCTGAACCGCCTGGATCCCGACGATCTGGCTCGTCGGCGTAACCAGCGGAGGAAATCCAAGTTCCCTGCGGGTCCGGGGAAGCTCCTTGTAGACCTCGTCGATCCTGTCGAGAGCTTCAGCCTCCCTGAGCTGGCTGACCAGGTTGGTGAGCATACCGCCGGGGATCTGGTGCTCGAGAACGCCTGTATCGATCACTGCCATTCTCGTCTGGTTAAGGAACCGCCTGTACTTGGGGGCGACCTTATCGACGAATCCACCCAGCTCGAAGAGCAGTTCGAGATCAAGGCCCGTGTCCCTTCCCGTTCCCTGCAGTGCGGCGACGATCGGCTCGGTCGCAGGCTGCGATGACCTCAGGCCGAACGGCGCCAGCGCGCAGTCGAGTACATCCACGCCGGCCTCGACAGCCTTGAGATATGTCATCGACGCCATCCCGCTCGTATAATGGCAGTGCAGTTGTACCGGTAACCCTACCTCGGCCTTGAGAGAGCCGACGAGATCGTAGGCGTCATAGGGATTCATCAGACCTGCCATGTCCTTGATGCAGATCGAGGAGGCGCCCATGTCCCTGAATATCTTTGCCTTGTCTATGTAGTATTTCAGGTCGAAGACCTCTCCCCCGAGCCTGTTCTCTGTGAGCGAGTACGAGAGGGTCGCCTGGATTTCCTTGCCTGATTTCTTTATCGCCTCGAACGACGCCTCAAAGTTACGTCCGTCATTCAGCGCGTCGAAGACCCTGAATATATCGATGCCGGCATCGGCCGCCTCGAGGACGAAGGCCTCGACTACGTCATCGGCGTAGTTCCTGTATCCGACGAGGTTCTGGCCGCGCAGCAGCATCTGCAGCGGAGTATTCTTGATCCTCTTCTTCAGCTCGACCAGACGTTCCCAGGGATCCTCGTTGAGGAAACGTGTTGCGACATCGAACGTCGCCCCTCCCCAGACTTCCATCGAATGGAATCCGACCGCGTCCATCTTCTCCGCAATGGGAAGCATGTCCTCGGTACGGAACCTCGTGGCGAGAGTCGACTGATGTCCGTCACGGAATGTCGTGTCCGTGATCTTTACAGGACCCATCCCTTTCAGTATCTTTTCGCTGGCAGGCATATCTTCTTTTAAGCCTTTCGTTCAGGCAGCCTCGTTCATCGCAGGGAGAAGCGGTTCAGCCGTGTCCTGAGCGGATTTGCCCTGGCGGCAAGTGAGCGCCTTCCCATCTGCTCCTTGCGCCCACCCATCTTCCACGGACTCAGCACATGTCCCTGGTGCTGGACAGGCACTGTATCTTCCTGATCTATATAGGCTTGAACAGCCGCGACAATCGCGGCCATGATCTTCGCGTCCACATTCGCCCTTCCGTCCCAAGTGACTACCAAAGATAAACCTGCTGTTAATTTACTGTCAACAGTAATTCATCCCATTGTGAGAGCCATATAGCGCTTCCCCATCTGGATTTGGGGTCATTCTGGAATTCAGTTGAAGACACCGTCGTAATATGGTAGAATAGCGCCGCTTGGATTATCACTCACAACTTTTAAGGAGGGGACTATGCGAACGTTGCTACTGACAGTCGTCATGGCCGCGCTGTTAACGACGACCGCTGCCGCGAACGACAGCGGGTACATCGGCCTGTTTGCCGATGAATCCCGCAGTTCCTGGTGCCTCGAGAGCGAGGCATATGTAGAATTTGATGTCTTCTTATACTGCATGCCCAGTGACAACGGTGTCAGAGCAGTTGAGTTCCGTATCTCACTGCCCCCTTCCTACGTCGTCGTCACAAATACTCCCGGGCCTAAGGTGAGTGTTACATTGGGCAACCATCTCGACGGGATAGCCTACAGCCTCTATCTCTGCGAGACTGACTGGGTACTGCTTGCCACATACAGCATCCTTCCCACAGCTCCCGGAATAGCGGCGATCTGGCTCAGGGCACACGGGGACACCGGACAGATAGCGATCGCAAACTGCCTGCCCGGGTATCCGATAGAACCGGCCTACGCCTACACGAGCGTTTTCGTGAATTATCCTCTCAACAGCCCGGAGTGCACCGGCACCGGGACGGAGGAATCGAGCTGGGGAGCTATCAAGGAAATGTATAACAGGTAGATTTTCTTCCCGAGTCCGCTGATATCTTACAGCGGCGATCAGAGAAAGAGGCCGGATGCCCTGTCCGGCCTCTTTCTTTATGTAGAGTACTGTATCGGACAAAAAAAAGCCGGATCGATGATCCGGCTCAATATCGGTGGTGGGAAGGGAGGGAATTGAACCCCCGACACACGGATTTTCAATCCGTTGCTCTACCGACTGAGCTACCTTCCCACGGACGGTAATCTTATTAATTTATGGGCTTTTGTCAACGATTTATTCGTCGTCCGCGTCCGCAACACAGGAATGCTCCATGTCGAGCATTCTGCTTCCCCCTACATATTCCTTGAGAACGGGCCTGTTGATGTGCCCGAGCCTGTCAGTGATCTCCTGTATCCGCACTATCTGCTTCTCGATGCCCTCAAGCTTGCTGACGACGTCCGGATCGAGCGATTCCCGGTCCATAAGTATCAGCTGGGTGTAGCCGAGTATCGAACAGAGCGGGTTGTTGATCTCGTGGTTGACGCTGATCGCCGTCTCGGTGATAGCCGTCACCCTTTCCGCCTCCAGCATCTTCGACTGGAGTTCACGGAGCTCGGTCAGGTCCGTAGCAAGTATGATCGCTCCGGCGAGCTCTCCTCCCCTGCCCGTCACCGGGTTTACCTTGATGCTCACCGGAACATCCCCGCCCCCGCACTTCCTGAACTTCGTCATGTTGTCACCGGATGGATCGCCTCCATCTCTCAGGTCCCTGATGATACGCCGGGTATCGGCGAAGCCGACGAGCAAGCTTATCCTGCAGCCCATCACATCCGGCGTTCCGAATCCGGTCAGATCCCGGGCCGCCCGGTTGAACATGATTATCCGCAGGCTCGTATCAAGCGCTATCAGGGGCACAGGCGAGCTGTCGATTATGCTCGCCATATATTCGCACCCGCTGCCGATGCTTATTGCAGTATCACTTGCCATTCAGTCTCCAGGCAGTCCGACACTAGCGGCACGCGTTGCGCCGCTCTAGCTGCCTCACCTCAGGGGTTCTCTTTAGTTTACTTCGGCCATATCAGCGGCCAGATGCATGTTGATCCTGTTGATCAGATCGTCGAGCTCGAACGGCTTGTACATGTATTCGTCGGCGTTCGACCAGGTGGCCAGAAAATCCTCGCGTTCGGGTGTGTCGACTTTTCTTGCCGTCAGGACAAGGATCTTGAACGGGGCGATCTTTCCCTCTTCCATGTCATGCTTGAGCATCCTGGACACCTCGTATCCATTCTTGCCCGGAAGCATGATGTCGAGAAGCATCAGGTCGTACTTGTTCTTCCTCGCCTTACGAAGCGCATGAAGCCCGTCATAAGCCACGTCGACCTCGAAGCCTCTAAGCTCGAGGGCGTACTTGACCGTTTCGACGATATCCTCATCATCCTCTACGATAAGGATCCTGTAGCGGTCCATTCCTTCTCTCCTTTCCGAAGCGGTTCTCCCGCTCCACCTGTCATTTTTTCCAGAGCGGCTTCGAGCAGAGACGCGTAATCCCTGCCGTCGTCCGGGCAGACTGCCCAGCCGGCATCCGGGTTTTCTCCGGGATTTCCTTCCATGATCCTCAGTCCGCCCCTACCCCTCTCGAAGAGCGACATCGGACTTTCCCTGTACTTTCTTTCAGCGGTCATAACGAAGGCCAGCCTCTCACCCATAGGCCAGAAGCAGATCCCCGACCTTCCCGTCTCGGCAGGTGCCGGATTGATCGCCGGCCTGTCGCGCATCGTCCCGGCAACGTCGAGCCAGCATGGCCCACGATCTCTCGTCAGCACGTACAGGATCGGAGATGCTCCGATCGATACGAGCGACTCGACCGAGGACAGGATCGATATGATCCCCCTCATCGTCTCGCTCGTCTGGATGTCTGAGGGCAGGTATATGTCGATTGTCGAACCGTTCTCTCCCGTCTCTATGATCAGCCTGCCTCCATGCAGCTTTACGAGCCGCGCCGCGATATACAGCCCTATCCCCCTCGCCGGCTTTATCGAAGCGGGCGCGGCGGTGAACGGGACATTTATCGAGCGGGCTACCTCGTCGGGTATCCCCGGTCCCGAATCGGATATCGTTATCACCATGTATCCAGGCTTCTCCGTGTATTCGAGGGGAAGGACGCCGGAGATCCATTCAGGCGCTTTATCCATCGCCCTTGCCCTGATCGCCACCTCTCCTCCGACCGGTACATGTTTGAGACTGTTGGACAGGAGGTTTTGAATTACCTGCTCCATCATCCCGCGGTCTATAAATGCATCCCGCGCGTTTTCATCGACATCGATGTCGAACGAGATATCTTTCTTCGTCATCGAATTTGAGAAGAGCAGCGATGAATCCTCCAGGAACGACCGCACATCGAGTCTCTCGATCTTCGGATCGCCTCCGCTCTGCCTGACCATCGAGGCGTCGAGCAGACCATCGACGAGAACCGAGAGCCGGTCGACAGTGCGTAGAGCCGTCTCGAAGAAACGTCTTCCAGGGCCGTCACCGTCTATCATTCCTTCGCGACCGGCTGTTCCTACATCGCTGAGGATTCTCAGCGAGTTTTTCAGCGCCGTCATGGGCGTTCTGATCTCGTGAGCTACAACAGCCATCGCCTCTTCCCTCTTCTGCTCCATTCCCGTGAATTCCGTAGTATCCCTGACGACGATGACCGACCTGGCCTCGCCTGGTATGCTCTCCATCCTGATCATCGACATGGAGATGCTCCTGCCGTCTCCGGCGGACGAATCTATCTGCCTGTCCGTTATATTCCGTCCAAACCTGCTGAACTCGTCCCATGCCGTTCTGATATCGAAAACCGAACGTTCACCGATTTCCTCGATACGGTTGAATGCGCCGCCGCCGAGGATCGCGTGAAGAGCGTCGTTTGCCCGTGAAATCGTTCCTTCCGAATCGACGATCGCGGCGCCGTAAGGTATCGAGAGAAGAAGCTGCTCGAGCATTCCCCCCCCGGTATCGTTGCTGCACTCGTTCCTGCCTGCGGGAGCAGCGTCTCCAGCCAGTACGCGGAAGCGGGAGATCGTCTCCCTCACAAACGCGTCCCTGCGTACACTTCCAAGGAAGAGTACCCCTTCGACGCTTGATCCGGAGGTAACCGGAACGAGAAAATAACTTTCTATTTCGGCCTCCCCGGCAGGGAGAGATACGGCGGATATGTTTTCGGTGTAGTAGATCTTTTCCCTTTCTATCCATTCGCCCGAATCACCGTTGGTGAACATGCGAAGCGATGTCCTGAGTTTTTCTTTGATCTCGAGGAAAAGTCCGGAATACTCCTTCCCCCGGCTCATCAGATGAAGCGTGCCACCTCCCGTACCCGTCAGGTATGCGCAGAACTCGGCGCCTGAATGTTCCATCATCCCGCCGAGCAGACCGCGCATCAGCCCGTCGTCACTTGAAGCTTCGAGCAGTTCGGCCCTGAGGGATTCACCTGTCGAGCTTACCCCCGTGTTTCTCTGAGCCAGGCACGGCTGGATCATCGTGGAGATCATTTCCGAGAGAAGGGCAGCAGCCCCGTCATCGAGGTGATCGTACTCTCCCGGCCCGTTGAGGATGTAGAGTCTTCCAGCTTCCTCTCCGTCGTAATAGAACGGCAGACTGGCGACTGTTATACCTGAAGCGGGGCCGATGCGGCGCTCGCCGTCCGGATCGATGACTGTCCAGTCTTCTATCTTTCCCGGCCGTATCCCGAACAGGGCGGCCAGTCCGTTATCGTCTATTCCCGAGATCCTGCGCGTGAGATAGAGGGCGCCGGGCCTGTAGACCTCAAGCGCACAGACAGCCGTTCCCAGCATCCTGTTCAGCGGAATATCGATCGCCTGAACGAGCGAACGGACAGTGGACGGACTCCGGTCCCTCACCGTCCTGAACAGG
>DAOVNN010000062.1 GCA_030630165.1 Candidatus Krumholzibacteriota bacterium | reverse complement strand
AACTGGCTATTGCCAACCCGTCCTTCACCTGGCGCAACCAGGGCGGAAGCGGGACCTCGATCCGGCTCTCGCTCAAGGGTAAATCGAGCGAGAGACTGACGGAGCTCGCGAGCGACATCGCCTGGACACTCGATCAGCTCCCCGGATTTTCAGACGTACGCTCCGAGGCGGAGATCGGCGAAAAGGAAGTCCAGGTCGTGGTCGACCGCCAGAAAGCCCGGCAGTACGGATTCACAACCAGTGAAGTCGCCAATGTCATCTCGGCGGCCATGCGCGGCGTCAATCTGAGGAAACTCCACGGAGAATCGGGCGAGATCGACATTCGCCTCGAATTCCAGGAATCGGACAGGGAGACACTTGACCAGCTGAAGAACCTCCCCCTCTACGCGAGAAACGGCAGGGCTGTAAAGCTCGCGTCACTCGCCGATTTTCAGATACGCAGAGGACCCAGAAACATATTCCGCGAGAACAGGACGACCTCACTGGGTGTAACAGCGAACCTGACCGATGTTACCAAGGGTGACGCGCAAAAAACAATCTCCAGTGTACTGGGTAATTACAACTTCCCAGCGGGTTATACATGGAGCTTCGGCGAGAGTTTTGATCACGAACAGGAAGCCTTCGAGACAATGTTGATCAACCTCCTGCTCGCCCTGGCCCTGATATACTTCGTAATGGCGTCTCTGTTCGAATCGCTCCTCTTCCCCACCGCTATATGGACACAGATAATATTCTCCATCGTAGGCGTCTACTGGTTCTATCTCATCACTGGAACGAATATGTCTATAATGGGCATGATAGGCATCCTCATACTTATCGGAGTCGTCGTCAACAACGGCATTGTTCTTGTTGATCACATAAATCATCTACGCAGCCGAGGCATGAGAAGATACGACGCTATCGTGCAGGCCGGCCGCGACCGTCTGCGTCCGATCCTGATGACCGCCGGCACGACTGTTCTCAGTCTTGTGCCGCTATGTATTGTAACAACGGAGATTGGTGGAAACGGCCCCCCTTATTATCCTATGGCAAGAGCTATAGTCGGTGGGTTAACATTCTCGACCGTGATCACTCTTCTCGTCCTGCCGACTATATACGCCCTGCTCGACGACCTGAGAAACTGGTCGCGAAGGGTTATCGCGAAAGCAAAGGGCATGCAGACAACGCAGCCCGCTGAACCCGAACGGAGGTTGTCGATATGAAGAAACTCGTCACAATAGGTTTAATCCTCATCCTGAGCGCTGCGGCCGCCGCTCCCTCGTTTGCCGACGAACGCGGCAGGATCCATGGCAGGGTGATCACTGTGGATGGAGAGAAATACGAGGGCCTGATCAGATGGGACAAGAACGAGACTTCGTGGGTCGACATGATCGACTGCCACAAAGAACTCGAACTCGTCAGGCGCAGAGGCAAGGACGACGAACATACCAAATCGATATATATTTTCGGCATTCGTATAGGCAAGGTGAGATCAAAAGGCAAATATAACATGTCAGCTCAGTGCGCAGTCGCGTTCGGTCATCTCGAGGCGATCGAGTTCATCGAGGATGATGCCGCCCTGCTTATCTTCAAATCAGGCGAGAAACTGGAAGTCCACGCCAGCTCGACCGATATCGGCGACAACATCCGCGGTATAATCGTAGAAGATCCCGAAGAGGGTGAGATCGAATTCGACTGGGAAGACATAGACAGGATCGAGTTCAGCCAGGGCGGACACGATGTCTATTCAAAATCCGGAAAGAGACTCTACGGCACGCTGACTACAAGAAAAGGCGATACATTTACAGGTTGGGTCGTCTGGGACGCAGATGAAGCCCTGGAAGACGACATCCTCGACGGTGAGCAACGCAACCGTGACCGCGAGATCCCCTTCGGCAAGATCAGGTCTATCGAGCGCCGCAGCTCGAGCAGCGCACGAGTCACCCTCAAGAATGGTGACGAGATCACATTGAAGGGCACCAACGACGTAAACAGCTCCAACAGGGGCATATCTATCTTTGTCGAGAATTTCGGCGTGGTCAAGGTCGATTGGGATGAGTTCGACCGCATTGATTTTGAGGAATCCTCGGCCCCGGTAGAGTACGACCGTTTTGACGGCGGCAAGCTTCTCAAAGGAACCGTACACACCGATTCCGGAGAGTCGTATACAGGCCACATCAGGTGGGACGACGACGAGGAGTACACCTGGGAGATCATCGATACCGAAATCAGGGGCATAGAGATGGATATCGAGCTGGGAAATATCAGCTCTATCCGTCGCAAGGGATGCTGCTCGGCGATAATCACGCTGTGGGACGGGCACGAGTTCAAGGTCAAGGGCTCGAACGACGTCAACGATGACAACAAGGGGATATTCGTGATCCTCGACTCGGGCGAAGAGATCGAGATCGACTGGACCGATTTCGACTACGTCGAATTCAAATAGCCGGGTACCAGCTGCGCTGCATGCGACTCAGAATCAAGTAATTACTAATTGATACGCGCTACAAATACGTGCCATAACTCTTGACATAATCCGGTGCTTCCGATAGAGAATTGCATCAGAACTCTTGTGGGATGATGTTGGAAGCTGAACGAAAGGTGGAGGATCCATGAGCAGAGCGCGTTGCCTCACGGTTTTCGGTTTGATTCTCATTATGTGCGCAATGAGTGTTCCCATCGTCGCCCAGGGAAACCTGGGTGGGGAACCGCCCAGCAAGCATATGATAACAACCAATCCTTTCCTGATTCTTTTCAGCTGGTGGAACGTCGAATATGAATACAAGCTGGCAAGTCACAGCACGATCGGAATCGCAGGGTCATACACTTCGTTTGAAGATGATGAAGATGATTTTGATGCGGCAGAATCGAAGTATCTCAGCGGATACCTGATCTACAGGTACTACCCGTCGGCCAAGGCTCATTCCGGATTCTACTTCGGGGGCAGGCTCGGGATAACCTCTGTTGAGTTCGAATACCTGGATGGCTCTCCCACCGAGAAGGGCACCGCTTGCGGCTTCGGTCTCGAAGTCGGTTACACATGGCTGCTCGGAGCTGAGCAACACTTCGCAATGAGCCTTGGAGTGGGCGCAACGAGGCTGTTCGGCGGCGACCTCGAGGACGATCAGGCCGGCTTCCTGCCGATTATCCGGCTCGTCAATGTCGGTATAGCGTTCTAGGCAGAGAGCGTCTGCCGGCAGAAAATATTATCGCACCAGACTGCGAACCCGGGGAGCCCCTCACCAGATCATGCCGGGGCTGAGAACCTGGAGGAGATCCAGGGACCCGTCGAACCTGATCAGGCCAGCACCTGCGGAGGGAGCGAGTATGGACCAGGAGAAACTTCCCGAACTCGGCAAGATCCACCCCCGGTTTTTCGACCGCGTGATCTACCCGCGGCTCGGAGTAGCAGATGACAGTATCGTCATCGGTCCTCGCCACGGCGTCGATTACGGCGTGATCCGTGTCGGCGGCCAGGCGATCGCGATGTCGACAGATCCCTTCTTCATCGTCCCGTCCCTCGGTTTTGCCCGGGCAGCCTGGTTCGGCTTCCACATCATCTTCTGTGATGTGGCGGTCTCGGGGCTTACTCCGAAGCACCTCGCCATCGACCTTAACCTCCCGCCGGAGATGACCGAGGAACAGATAGAGGAGATGTGGAACACGGTCCACGAGGAATCGGTCAAGTACGGGATAAGCATCGTCACGGGACATACCGCACGGTACACGGGGTGTAACTACCCCATGGTTGGCGGGGCTACGGCCATCGCTATCGGCGACGAATCCGATCTCAGAGGTCCTCACAGAGCCGCCGTCGGCGACAGGATCGTGATCACGAAGGGGCCGGCGGTCGAAGCAACCGGACTGCTGGCAGCACTCTTCCCGGAGAGGTTCATCGACGCTGGAGGAGAGGATTTTCAGAAAGACGCCGCCGGAGTCTTCGACCAGATGTCGGTCCTCGACGAATGCGCGATAGCGCGGAAGTTTCCCGGTGTGCACGTCATGCATGACGCGACCGAATGCGGGATCCTTGGCGGACTTTACGAGATGGCCAGAGCCGGCTCCTACGGCCTGCGGATCGAGCAGGACCTGATACCGGTCCAGCCGGTGATACAGAAGACGGCCGATCTCTTCGATTTCGACATGTACAGCGCCATCAGCGAAGGAACGCTTCTGGCAGTCGTAGCGGCAGATACGGCGGATGAGCTGGTAACTGCTCTGAGTGAGAGCGGCATAGCGGGAGCCGTATGTGGAGAGATCGTCCCCGAAAAGGACGACCTCACGCTCGTTAGCGGCGGCAAAGAAGCAGCCCTGGAACACCCCGTGACAGATCCGTACTGGGCGCTCGCCGCGGAATTCTCAAAATGATCCGCAAGTACTAGAACTCGACCCGAACGATGACGCCGAAGGTAAGGGCGTCGAGGTCGCTCTCGTCAATCTCTTCGAACGCCGTCGCGCTCTGGAACTGGTACGACGTGAAACCGTCGAAATTCACCCCGATAAGAGTAAGGTTAACGCCTGCCCTGAGGCCGTAGAAGGGATTGTCAAACCAGTCGCCATCGAGGTAGCTCCCTCCTATCCCGGCCGAGAGATAGATCATCCTTCCGAGGAGCAGCCAGGCCTGGGGCTGAAACAGCGTCTTGTCCGATCCCCCGAAATCGGGCACCCATTCGAGATCTCCCTCGAGCCTTATCGATCCAAATACGTACTGGTACGACAACATGTAGCCGATCGCGTCGGAGTCCCATTCGGAATGGTCCTTGATGTCCCCCAGGGTCCTCAGATAATGGATCCCGCCGCCGATCCTGTGCTGACATTCTGCCTCTTCGATGATTCCGCCGACCGTGATCAGCATGGCTGCCAGAACCGCTGCGAAATAATACTTTTTCATCTCCGCTCCTTCCACGTAATTCCCTTCAAATCAGTTATCTACCTCGATATCTACAATGTCCAGCTGAACGAACTGCCCGTCAAAGGCAGATGGGTACGGAGGGACACCGTTGACGACTATCGGAATACCATCGCTGTCCCGGTTCTTCGTGCCGAGATTGTCCCCCCCGGAACCGGCAAACAGCGTCAATGTAGCACCATGCGTCATCAATATCGACTTCTGTATATCGAGCACAAAGCACTCGTCGATCCCGGACGCCCCGGAATTCAGATAGTAGGTCTGTTCCGGTGAGGATACTTCGAGCCTGAAGATGTTCCACGAGCCGCCATCGGGCGCACCGCCGACTATCCACATCCCGTCACTGGCGCTATAGTCGGTGTACGTCTTCTGCTCCACCAGTCCGCGCAGTCTTATAGTCACTATATAATCCGTCCCGGTTTCACCGTTGATCGTCGTCGATTCATCGTCGGCGTCGGGCATATAGCAGTTCACATCGGCATTCTCGGGCCCGAGGCACTGGAGCTCGACACGAAGATCCTCGATATCGGCAATGGGATCTTCGCCGGTTATCGTTTCGTCAGAGCCACATCCGGCCGCCACTAACACGAACGCCAAAAATACAAAGCCGAAAAGTCCACGCATGCAATACTCCCATGATTCAGCTTATGCCACACGAGATCAACACCTGGTGCAAATTGAATCCTCAAGATCCACCCTACAGGATACGCATCATTTTCGTCAATTATTCCTGTACCTGCAACGCCACATCTGCACAACAGAATCCAACTCCCACTATACTGGGCGCTTCAACTGAAGAACTCTTTTTCTATGCTGTTATATGCCTGCGTATGCGACGAGGTGCCCGCCCCACAGGGTCTTCCGGTAGAGGGCATTGGCGAGGTTGTCAACGGAGCTCTTCCCGCCCCACTGCTTCGCTGGAGCGCTTATCGATAGAGGGGAAAGCCCTGCCGCCTCGAGAGCAGCTTCAAGCGTTCGCGGTGTGAAGAACCAGAAGTGATGGTCAGTCGAATAGTGCTTCCAGGGATTCTTCTTCAGCCCGAAGCGGCTCTGGAAGTTCTTCCCGCGGTTGGAAAGGCTGGCGAGGTTCGGCACTTCGATCCTGACCACTCCGCCGGGGCTCAGCAGCTCCGCTATCTTTTCGAGTGTGATCCGTGGATCGCTGACATGCTCGAGTACGTGGTTCATGATGATCGCGTCGAACGAATGCACGGGCAGGTCAAGATCCTCGAGGACCCCCTGGTGTACGGTCAGACCGAACTTTTCACGGATGTGATGGACCATGACAGACGCTATCTCCGTTCCCTCCGCTTCCCATCCCCTCTCCACGGCGGCGAGAAGAAGCGTTCCCTCCCCAGTCCCGACATCGAGCAGGCGTCCCTTTCTTCCGATAACGGATTCGACCTCGCCGACCAGCTGGTCGAATATCCCCATTCTGCGCTCCTGCTCCTCGAGCGACGCCCTGAAATAGTCGCTGCCGTATATCTCCGTATCGGCGCTTTCTATCTCGGGGTAATCCTCGGCGAACTGCAGGCCGCAGCGGCAGCACTGGACGATCCTTCCGCCTTCGGGTGCGACGAAGACCTGCCTGGTCGGGCTGTCTGGACAGTTCGGGCAGTTCTGTTTGTGTTTCATCGTACATCAGGAATATATGAAAATCGGGGAACAGGCAAGGAGACATTTGTAACTGCAAACATACCAACGCACAAAGAGATTTCGAGGTTTTCCGGAAAAAGCGTTTCTAATTGACCACCTCAGCTACCGAAGACTTTCCGCAACAATTCGGTCGTGCGTGCCGCGGGGTCCTCTCTTATCTTCTGTTCTTCCTGAGCCAGGATCATGAACAGACCCTTGAGGGCCCGGTCAGTCACATATTCATCGAGATCTACGAGCTCTGGCGCTCCCGTAAAAGAGAGAATGTTGTAGGCATCGGCTGCCCGGTCATACATTCGTGAAAGTCCGATCTTTTCTATCTTTTGTTCAATTATCGGGTGGAAACGGGCTCTCAGATCGTCCCTTGTCTGCCTGCGGAAATATTCCGTGGCTGCCGTATTGTCCCCATTGAGGATAGCGAAGGCATCGGCAATGGTCATTTCCTTGATCGCATTCCAGAAAATATCCCGGGCTTCTGCTGCCGCCAGCTCCGCGGCCCGGTTCATGCCGATCTCGAGTTCGTCGACGTAAGCGCCCAGTCCAACAGTCCGCAGCGTTGAAGCCATTGATTCCAGCTGCTCAGGCATGGCGATCCGTATCAGTTCGTTGCCCAGATACCCATCCGGCCGCGAAGTAGAGATCACCGTGTTCTGTGTCCCGATACGCAGAGCCTCCCTGATACCATCGATAACGACCGACTCGTCGAGTTCCCCATCCCCGGAACCAGTATCGAGGATATCACCCACGCTCTCCGAAAGTGTCGCACAGCCCGAAGCTGCCAGGAGCAGCATCAGAGACAATGCAAGCCCGGAAAATCTCTTCGATCTCATAGATGTCCTTTCAAGGCCAGGCTTTCAATTCCCGATCTTGTTGAGCAGATCCTTCGCCTCGTCCCCGAGTTTCGTTTTTATCGACTCCTTGACGCCGGCTTTCGCGGCCTCGGCCGCGGCCTTTTTCGCTACGGCGTCCAGGACGATTCTGGTGATATCATCTGCAGTGGCTCCGTCTGAACCTCCGATGTCGCTCAGCCTGATCTCGGGGAGCTCTATCGTCCGCTTCTCGATTCCAAGGGCTGTCGCATCGATCTCGATGCTTCCTTTCTCGAATACGAATTTCATGATACGGATTCTCTTCTTCTGTCCGCTCGATCCGCCGTCTCCTCCGGAAGTCCCGCCGGCAGATGCCTGCACGCTTTTCCGCAGTTCATCAATATTAGTCACTCCGGTCTCCGTGGCCTCGACTCTGACCACAGGTGCCAGGATACGGATCTCGTCGATGATGATCGGATCGTCCCTTAAACTCTGTATGTCGATGTCGAGAGTGATATCACCGAGTGAAAACGCGGCGCGAACTTCGAATCCATCCGGGCTCTCCACCTTGAGTCCCTTGATCGACCCGCGGCCCTCGCGCAGCGAGATGTCCACTCCGGAAACAGTGACACTGGTCTGTGTCACATCGCTCCCGTGCTTCTCGATAGCTTTGGCGACGACAGAGTTCATGTTGGACAGCAGAACAAACAGCCCGACTGCAATCAGTACGACGACGGCCGCAAAGACTATGAGTATCTTCTTCATACCGTGCCTTTCTTTAAAGAACTCAAATAATCTCCTATGCCTCGGAGCTCAAAATCAATCTACAGGAAAAGCAACCCCCCGAACCACACTTTCCTCTTAATGTTTCCGCTTTTGTGCGGCAGCCGCGCCCGTGCTTACAAGCCGACACATCAGTTCACTGTTGAATGTATGGACTGTTTTCAGCCAGGAATTCCTCCAGGACGCCCTGGAGCTTCTCTTCCAGTAATGGATTACCGGCAAGAACCGGCGCGGCGACCACATAGATCATCAGAGCGATCACACAAAGGCATCGTATCATTCGGATTCCCGGGTTCAAAGAATGCCGACAGGGCCTGCTGTTAACTGAATCAAGGCTATGGCGAAAGAGCTTATGCTTCAATGCTTGCACCTGAATATAAACGGGTGTTATATAGGGCTATATACCATCCACGAAAGGTATGCCCGCTTGTTGCTCCGACATCTGATACGACCGATCATAACAACAGCAATCCTTTCCATGAGCATTACAATAGGGTGCGATGACACCCGCACGGATTCGGTTGCAACTATATGCTGCGATGAAAATGCCCCCCCGGTCTTCCTGATGTCAAAGACAGACGATGACGATGGAGATGGAAATATTCTGGACGAGGATTTCCCTACGATCAACGATGAGGACGACGACATTGCCGACCATACCTGGATCAAGGACGGCAGCGGCTTGTACCACCTCTTCTTCCATACCGAAGATCATGGCGGAGGCACCCGCATCGAACACTACACCACTGCCGATCTTCAGGATCTCGATTATGTTGGGCCCGCTCTATACAACAATCCGGGTGGGTGGGACTCACATGCTCTCTGGGCGCCGCACATCATCAGAAGCGGAAGTACATACTACATGTTCTACACAGGAATCGATGGCCCCGGCGACGACCCGAACACCAGTCAGCGTATCGGCCTGGCCACATCGCCCGACCTCATGAACTGGACCCGCTATCCAGCTAACAACTGCCCGGGGACATCGGGTGACGGCTGCATCTACGAATGCGATGAGTCCTGGACAAGCTGGAGCGAACCATCAGGTTCGTATAATCAACAGTGCCGGGATCCCTTCGTTATCATGGATCCATCAAATCAACGATGGGTCCTGTTCGCAACGGCAAAGAAACTCGATCAATCCGGAGTTATCACCATCGCGTATTCGACTGATCTGACAAACTGGAAAGGGGCCGGATTCATAGATGCTACCAGCCGGTTGCCGGAGGGCATCGGAGGACAGACAACCGGCGGCCAGGCGGAAAACGCGCATGTCATATCGCACGAGGGTACTTATTATCTTCTTTTCACCGACTGGCACGACCCGGAAGACAGCGTCTCGACAATCGATCCCCGGACGATCACACAATATGCCACATCATCGACTCTCACTGCGAATCCTTCAGGAAGCGCTGACTGGATCTACCGCGGATATATTCCAGATCCAGGAGTGAATGCGATCGAGATCCTGCGCATCAATGATAATCTCCAGATAATGTCCCAGAGCATTTCTAATGAGCGGTCAGGCTATTGGAGCCTTCGCCGTCAACTGCGTTTGAAATGCGTGACCTGGGATGGCGACTTCACCTTCAGCACATCAAACGTGAAGTTCCATTGTGGTGACACGCGCCGCACGGTCAGCCCGTTATCCGCAGAGACTTCAGAATAGAGTAAGGAGGGCCTGATACATGATTCAGAAATTCGTATGGTTTGCAGTCGCAGGAGGACTGGGAACGCTGGCGCGTTACGGACTGGCAGGATTTGTCCACAGGATCAACGGTGAATCCTCTACCTGGGGGACGGCGATTGTAAACCTTACGGGGTGCTTTGTAGCCGGAATGATCTGGATGCTGTTCGAGAATCGCTGGACTGTCTCAACAGAGATCCGGACACTGGTACTGGTCGGTTTTATGGGAGCCTTCACAACATTCTCGGCTCTTATCCTGGAAACCAGCGAACTGCTGCGAACTGCTGAATGGATGCGCGCGGGGATAAACCTGGCCATCCAGAACGGAGTCGGGTTCGTCGCCCTGTTCGCTGGCGCCTCTCTCGGACGGATGTTTTAATGGATTACATGTAAATGTCTCCCACAGCGAAAACAGCCACTGAGAATTCTGCGGTATTTTAGAATTATTCTTGTTTACTTTGCAGCACTGTTCGATTTATTCTCCCCGTGTAATTTACGTCTTCGATGCGGTGCTCTCACACGGTCAGGCGGCTGTACGAAGTGTCCGCAGAAGCCCTTTTTCTTTTTCGAAAGATGCCCAGCGTGAAGCGTTTTATCTGCCTTCTAGTCCTTTTAGTCCTTGCCGGCAGCGTTGCCGGCCCGGCACAGTCCGGCAATCTCGGCCTCCAGGGCGGTTATAGCGGCGATCTCGACTGGTACATCGGTGTACGCACCGAACTAGAGACCGCCATGATCTTCAAAAACTCCCGCTCGACACTGGACTTCAACTGGTTCTTTCCCGACGGCGACAACTTCAAATACTTCGACTTCAACCTGAACTACCTGTGGCCTGTCAAGACCCTCATCGAGGACACCAAAACGAATCTCTACGTCGGTCTCGGCCTGAACGTCGGCCGCGGATGGATCGAGAACATCGATGACTCGGATAACTGGGAAATCGGCATGAACACCCTCGCGGGCTTCGCCTACGGCCTGGGCAGACATGTCATGTT
>DAOVNN010000297.1 GCA_030630165.1 Candidatus Krumholzibacteriota bacterium | reverse complement strand
GTGGATTATCTTCCGGGTCATGAAGCTTTGAATCCAGTCGTTCCCGTAGCCCGGCGCCGATGCCCAGCTGCAGGAGTAGTCGCCCGAGGATGATTCGGCTCCGCACCATACCGATTTTGTCCCTTCTATCGGTACAAGCCGTCCGAAAGTGCCTCCGCCCATGCCGGCGAAATCTTCGACGTGGAAGAACGTGCCCTTCTGCGCCGTATTGTCGACCTGTGTCCAGCCCTGCCAGTCCTGGTGCTCGAAATCGTACCAGACTATGAGGTAGGTGTCGGCAACTGCCGCGGTCAGGCTTGCCCGGGATTCATACCCGGGGACGTCAAGATCGGCCTCAACGTAATTCGGCCTGTAGAAGCGGATCTGCTCGTTCTTTGATTCCTTCGCTTCGAGGCCTGTCGCCAGCGTGGCAACAAGCACCGCCGCGAAAAGAGCGCCAGCAATGCTCTTCATCGGACCCTCCTTTACCCTCTATCGGTCGGCCTGCTTTATTCCTTTCATCTATTTATTTATTCTGCCTCCATCATCTCAGCAGGACCATTTTGACGGTCCGCTGATAATCTTTCGCCTCCATCCGGCAGAAGTAGATCCCGCTCGCCGTGGCTCGGCCGCCGTTGTTCAAGCCGTCCCACATGACCTCATGCGCGCCGGCGTCGCGCACCTCGTCGATGAGAACGCGCACGAGCCTGCCCGAGACGTCATAGACGCGCATCGAGACGTGCCCCTTATTCTTCAGGCTGAACGAGACCCTCGTCACGGGGTTGAACGGATTGGGGAAGTTCTGCGCGAGGCTCGTCGCCTTCGGCAGCTCACTGTCGATAGGCCAGAGACCGATCCCACACTCGAAGAGACTCCAGACATCGCGGAGGAACCACCACCTCTCCATCCAGCCTCTGGTGATGTTGCGGATATACATGAAGCTGTGCCCGACCCAGACTGTCCTGAGAGACTGACTGGCGTTGTTGAGCTGGTCGGTGTAGATCCCTGCGTAGTACTGCAGGCCGCCGTAGTCTGGATACTGGAGGGCGTACTGACCGGGGCCGGTCACATCGAGGACGTCGAAGCTGTTGACCCAGGGGCATCCCCCGAAGGCGTAATATGAAATGCCGTCGAAGGGCCCGCCCGGAACCCCGGTGATCACCGGCGAAACCGGCCCGCCGCCCTCTATCCCCCCGGTCATCTCGACGTAGCTGCCGTTCTCGAGGGTGAGGCCGCAGATGGTGCTTATCAACTCGAGCGCTACCGGAGACGGCGAGCCGTCCAGATCGGAAGCGACCTGGTCCCCCATCACGAGGAGTCCGACCTTGTGCTCCGAGACATTCATCCAGTCGACGAGAAGCTGCGCGTCGTTGCTCTTGTCGGAATGCCCGGTCCCCTCGCTGATCGTGCACCATTCAAGATCTCCGGAGTCATACATCACTATTTCATACGCCGTGCAGAATATCGACGACGCGTCGGTCACCGATGTGTACGCGCCGATCCCGTTGCTCACCCCCGAGGAAGGCCCGCAGACATCATACCGGTCCGGATATGGCTCGCCTGTAGGCGTCAGGAGATCGAACGTATTGTCGAAATATATCTGCACCACGCCCTCGAAGGTCCCCCGTCCGTCGAAATCATCGATATAGAGCATGCCGGGAACGACCTGCAGGGTCGGCAGGCAGGTGAACTCGAGGAGCCTGCTCGATCCAAATATGGGATAGTGGGGATTAGACGTCATCCACTCCACTCCCAATGGGTACGTGCTGCTCGTCCCGTCGATGGCGAAGGCCTTGAAGTAGTACTCGATCATGTACCCGCGCGTGAAGAGCGAGTCGTTCATGTCGACGCAGTAGGCGTCGGGCGCGATGTGGCCGGCCGCGTTGCGTGCCGGCTCGCAGAGCAGCACGGTCCAGTCGCCGTCGTCGCTCACGTAAGAGCCGTACGTGCCTTCAAGCTGCGCGCCGTAGAGGTCGGGCTTGCCGTCCGTGCCGAGGAAGCTGACGTTCACATGACAGTAGACCCTCGCCTCGCCCGTTACAAGCGTATCGAGACCTCCGACGAAGGAAGCCGACACCCTGACGACGGCGGAATCCCCCGGATCGATCCTGTCGTAATCATCGTGCGCCGCGACATCACTGGCCATGTCGGCCCGACAGAAATCCTCCATCGGATTCGCACTTCCCTCCACCTCCTGCGGGAATGTGTCCTGGAAGAGATCGGCACGCATGACATCCCATTGCGGGCTTTCGGACGCATATCTGTAGATCCTTACATTGTCGTACCAGGGCGCCGGTGTGTGCGAGGCGCAGTCGCCGTACGTCCCGTACCACTCCGAGCACATGTCGACCAGGCCGAGCGCGACCTGTATCGTATCCGAGGCCACATATGTGCCGATCTCCCAATCGGACGTCTGCCAGGCCGCCGGCTCGCCGGTCATGATATATCCCGGGCTGATCCACCTTCCCGGGCAGCCGCTATCATAATTTCTGATCTGTTGCGTGCGGAATACGAGGTTCTCCAGCGGGAGATCGGTGTAGACGGCGTACTCGAGCCTGATTCCATGGAGGCCGCCCAGTTCGCCCGGCGGTATAGCGGTGTCCTGCGCCTCGTTCCGGCCCGAGCTGTACCTGGCCAGATCGATCGGGGGCGAGACGATCATCTCGTCCTGACACGGATCCTCGATCCCGCCGGCACCTTTGCAGAACGGCGTATCATAAAGTCCCGGGTATATATTGTTCGGATGCGAGAAGCTGAAGAACGTGATGACAGTGCCGTAGTTCGCATTGCAGGGATCCCGGTCCAGGAGGTTCGCGGCAATATCAGAACAGTCTCCGTATGCTTCGCCCTCCACGGCGTACCATATCCCGAGGTCGTCCGTCTGGCCGACTTCGTACGACTCGAAATCCTCGAAATCTATCAAGCCGTTCTCGTCACTTACCGTGATGCTGTCGATTATGCAGGCGCCGTCGGTATCGAGCAACCCGTCCTCGTCAGACACCTGCATGTCGGAGACAAAACGGAATCTTATCTTTGTCGCCGCGAACGCATGATAATATGTATATGTCTCGACCGTTTCCCCGCGGCCGCTGTAGCGGGCTATCTCATCGTAAGCGCGGTAGGCCCCACCCAGCAGCACGCTGACGTAGTCACTCTGCTCCGTATCGAAGGAGCACTTGTATGACACGGTCATGGCGCCTGTAACGAAAATCGCTGACGAGTAGAATTCCTGGTCCCAGTTGTTGCCGTATCCCGGGGCGCTTCCCCACGAACAGGTGTAGAGATCGGCGCCGGGCCTTGCCCCGCACCACATCGACTTCGTTCCTTCTATCGGGACGAGGCGGCCGTATGTGCCCCCGCCCAGGCCGGCGAAGTCGTCGACGTGGAAGAAGACCCCTTTCTGGGCGGTGTTATCGACCTTTGTCCACCCCTGCCAGTCCATCTCCTCGAAATCGTACCAGACGATGCAGTATGTGTCTACCGCGGCTGCGGTGGGCAGAAGATCAGATACTGACTCGTACCCGGAGATGTCGAGGTCCGTCTCGACGTAGTTCGGCCGGTAGAAGCGGACCTGCTCCTTCTTTGATTCCTTCGCTTCGAGGCCTGTCGCCAGTACGACAACAAGCGCCGCCACGAACAGAGCGCCAGCAATGCTTCTCATCGAACTCTCCTTTACCATTTATCGGTCGG
>DAOVNN010000305.1 GCA_030630165.1 Candidatus Krumholzibacteriota bacterium | reverse complement strand
GCTCGATACTGGTACTTTCAGCATCTCTTCTTGTCACACTCGTTACCATATTCTTCGGACAGATCCGGGCCGCGATCGAGAAGTCGGGTGGGATCAGGGTCCCGAGACCCTCTTTTCCCTCGCTGCGCCGAAGCGGAAATACGGCAAAGCCGCGCGCGAAGAGCAGAAAGAGGAAAAAGACCGGGGCCGCTCCCTTTATACCGGAGATAGGGGAACCGGAACCGTACGTCGAGGATGATCCGGTAGAGATCGACATCCCGGAGAGGCGGCCCCCTGCACCGAAACTGAAGAAAAAAACGGAAAAGGCCGAGGCGCAGTCGAAGCATACCGGAGCTGCGGCTACGCCGGCTGACAACGCCCCTCTGCCCGACCTTTCTCTGCTCGACGAGTACGATGAATCCGAGGTGACTTTCAGCAGGGATGACCTCATCGCGAGGTCGGAAATGATCGAGGCGAAGCTTCTTGACTATGGCCTGAAGGGCAAGGTCCAGAAGGTCCTTCCCGGCCCCGTCGTGACGACCTTCGAGTTCGTGCCGGCGGCGGGCGTAAGGGTGAGCCAGATCGCAAACAGGGCGGACGACCTCTCGCTGGCCCTGGCCGCGAGGTCACTGAGGATCCAGGCGCCGATACCCGGGAAAAGCGCAGTCGGGATCGAGGTCCCGAATCCGGAACCGAAGCTCGTCCTTCTCAAAGAGATGATGGAACACTTCCCCGAAAGGGAAGAGGGGCTGAACGTGGTCCTGGGCAAGACTGTCATGGGTGAGCCGTACTATGCCGATCTTGCCGACATGCCCCATCTGCTCATCGCCGGCGCGACGGGGAGCGGGAAGAGCGTCTGCATAAACTCGATCATCTGTTCGCTTCTCTTTACGCATACGCCCGCTACCTGCAGGTTCATCCTCGTCGATCCGAAGAGGCTCGAGCTGATAACCTACAACGATATTCCACACCTCCTCCATCCGGTGATAACAGAGGCGAGACCGACGCTGAAGGTCCTCAACTGGCTCACGATAGAGATGGACAGGAGGTACAAACTCCTTGCCCAGTTCGGGGTGAAGAACATCAAGAGCTACAACAGGAAGGTCGAGTCGGAGGAGTTACGCGATCCGGCGACAGACGAGGTCCTCACCAGGCTTCCCTATTATGTGACGATAATAGATGAACTGGCCGACCTGATGGTCTCCCTCGGGAACGAGATCTATCCGCCCATCACGAGACTTTCCCAGATGGCCAGGGCGATCGGCATCCATCTCGTCTTTGCCACGCAGAGGCCATCGGTAGATGTCGTGACCGGCCTTATCAAGGCGAATTTTCCCTCGAGGATCGCCTTCCAGGTAACCTCGAAGACCGATTCGCGTACGATCCTCGACGTGAACGGCGCCGAGACCCTTCTCGGCAACGGCGATATGCTCTATCTTCCGAAGAACCTTCCTTCGCCTGTACGGATCCAGGGCGCATATATTTCGGAGAGGGAGGCGGAGAACGTCGCCGATTACTGGAAGGATTTCGGTAGACCGGGAGCAGAGATCGATCTTTCCGAACAGGCAGCGGCGGGTGGTCCGGAAGACGCCGACGTGGACGACGATCTTTTCGAAAAAGCACGTGAGCTCGTGATAATTCATCAGCAGGGCTCGATATCACTGATCCAGCGCCGTCTCCGCGTCGGGTACGCCCGTGCGGCGAGGCTTATCGATATGCTCGAACAGTCGGGTGTAGTCGGCCCCTTCGAGGGCAGCAAAGCCCGGGAAGTCCTCATCAGCCGTGAAGAATACGAGGAAAGCAGATAATATCGCCCGCCCGGCGACATTCCACTTTTACAATCTCGGTTGTCCCAAGAACCTCGTGGACGCGGAAAGGGTAGCGGCCCGTCTCTCGGCTGCCGGTTGGGCCGAGGCGGACGACCCCGCGGCAGCGGGTCTGCTTGTCGTGACGACCTGTGCCTTTATCGAGGCTGCAGAAGAGGAATCGGTCGAGCAGATACTTGAGATCGCCGCCGCAAAGGAGGAGTGGCAGCTTCTCGCCGTGCTTGGATGTCTCGTGACGAGAGAAGGCGCGGAGCTCGAAGACCTCATGCCCGAGGTCGATATCTTTCTCGATGTGGCATCGATGGAAGGCCTGGCGGACGAAGTCGCGGGACCGGTTACGCATGATCCGGGAAGGCTCCTCTTCACACCGCCTCATACTGCTTACCTGAAGATCGCAGAGGGCTGCTCGAACAGGTGCAGCTACTGCACCATCCCGGATATAAGGGGCGACCTGACGAGCCGTCCAGGCGATGAGATCCTGAGAGAGGCTGCTTCACTTGCCGGCTCAGGCGTCAGGGAACTGATAGTCATCGCCCAGGATACGACCGCGTGGGGCACCGACAGGAATGGAGAATATGACCTCCACTTCCTGCTCGAATCCATGTCACGGATAGAAGGCCTGGAATGGATAAGACTGATGTATCTCCACCCGGCCCGTATCGACGCGGAGAGACTCGCCGCTACAATCAGGTCGACAAATGTCATCCCGTACCTCGATATCCCCATCCAGCATGTCTCGGACACTGTTCTGGAGGGAATGGGGAGGGGATACACCGAAAAGGATCTGCGCTCCATATTCGATACCCTCAGATCCTCGATCGACGGGCTCGTGATACGCACTACCCTGATGACCGGATTTCCAGGTGAGACAGATGAGGATTTTGAATGTCTCGCATCGTTCATCGAGGAGTACAGGCTCGACCACGCAGGCATATTCAGGTGGTCGCCGGAGCGCGGGACACCGGCCTCCAGTTTCGGGGAGCGGGTTGCTGACGAGATCATCAGCGAAAGGCTCGAGGAGCTATCTTCCCTGCAGTTCGATATTTCCGCCGATATACTGGCAGGGATGGAGGGCAGGGAAATCGATGTGCTTGTCGATATGCGGAGTGAAACGGGTGTATCGGGACGATGGTACGGGCAGGCTCCCGAGATCGACGGATCGGTCTGGCTTGCGGACCCGTCGGCCCTGCCGGGGAGTATCGGAAAGGCCGTTGTGACACGTTCCGAGGCATACGACCTTTTCGCCCGCCCCGCTGAGGATTTCATTTGACATTGACCCCGTAAATGCTGATTATATTCAGCGTTAAGTGGAAAGGTACGGCTGTTGCCGTAATGTTACGGCGTATGCCGTTTATAAATAGGACAGGACGCCCCTATTGGAGGTATTTCGTGAATCACTTCAGAGACGAAAGACTTCTGGTCAGGACCGCAGCGATGCTCTGCCTGGCCATTCTGATAACGACATTTCCGGCCGTCAGCTCCCCTCAGGGGACCGGTGAGCAGACGGTAACGAATTACGATATCCTCGAGAAGATAGCCGGTGAGGCTCTCGACGAGCTGGCCATGAACATGCCGTCGATCGCGAGGGAGACGATCGTTCTCGTCCGCAAAGAGGGAGGAATCGACCCGGGTATCGACAAGGTATTCGAGAACGAACTGGTCAGAAAAATGACCACAGCGGGACTCCGCATCGCCTCCAGGACTCCGGAGGTGGAACAGACCGAACGTCCGGAATATGTGTTCTCCTACCAGATCATCAGCTACCATGTAAAGTATCCG
>DAOVNN010000162.1 GCA_030630165.1 Candidatus Krumholzibacteriota bacterium | reverse complement strand
GTATGAATCGAGTTCGCCGAATTGGTTCAGCATGTCCCAGTCATACGCGTTCTGGATATCGAACCTGCCCCTTGAATTGTCAGGAGTAAAAGGAGGCAGGTCGGGAGCAGGCTCGAAGAACTCGGAAGGGACATCATCGCGGTTGTGGACCTCGACCCAGTAACGCTTGAAATCGGTGGCGCCGGGGGTGACGATCTCTGTGTGGAATATACTGATGTCGAGATGCGGGACGGGGAGGTAACAGTCGGGCAGTACGCGTCCCCGGATGCAGAGGTCGCCGATATTCTTGTCTCCCTGGTCCTGGGCTGCCCAGACAGTGCCGCTGTTGCTGGCCCATGACCGGTCCGTCGCCATCGGTCCGTAGTGGTCGTTCGGCAGGCAGTCACCCGTGCCCGGTGTGTTGAATCTTACAGCGATGAATATCGGGTCGCCGCACACGACGTCTATCGATTCGGGAAGGTCGATGCTGTAAAATCCCATTTCCTGCAACGAGCCGTCGTACGGTCCGCCGAGAAGATTCTGGAGGCTGCCGCCCGAAAAATCATCGTATACCATAATACGGTAGTTGCAGGGATTCCATGTCGTCCAGATATCAACGGCATGAAGGAAGCCGCTCCAGTCGGGGATAGTTTTTATCATCCCCCAGTCGGTATCATCGGTCCAGCCGGAGTACCAGTTATATCCGTACTCGTCGCGGTAGTAGATCTTCTCGCGGTCATCGTGAAACTTGTACCGGGTAATCACGCTCGAGTATGATCCGATCTTGGCGTGGCCGTATTTTATATAGAAGTAGCCGGCGTCTCCCCACGAGGCGCCCCAGGAGTTCTTCACTATCCAGGCCCCCTCCGTGCCGCCGCAGAGAGTGTCGTTCCAGCCGACTATCAGAACACTGTGATTGGGGGGATACTCCGACCCGGTGTAGGTGAGGCAGGTGTCGGTGTCGTAGTCATTGAACTCTGCCCAGCCGCTGTACATCGCTGTGTAGACCGGCCCGTATGTCATGACGGCGTTCTTTATCGCTTCTTCGTCGAGAGGGTAGATCGGCGGCGCGCCGGTTATCACGCGGAATTCCCTGACGTTGAGCTGCAGGTACGGAGTTGCATCCATGCAGCCCGTCATCAAGGGGCAGGAGCCGGGGTAAGGGTCATTGGATTCGTTTATCGAGCCTAGCAATGAGAGGTAGTTCGTCGCGATGACGGCGTTTCCGCCGGCGTTGCAGTTGTATCCCTGCAGGTCATATATGCGGCTGTCGGCGCATGATACGACGTTGTACTCGGAATAGTCTCGGGTAAGCCCGTTCTGGATGTGAAGTGCCGATTCGAGGCATCCGATCGCGGAGAACGCCCAGCATGTGCCGTAGGGATTCTGATTCTTTACCGAAGTTACGTCACCGCTGGTCCGCCAGTCCCAGGCTATGGGCGCCTGCGGCATTGCCATGATCTGCTGAGGTGTCGCGTGCAGGTTATGCATGTATACCAGTGGAGGTATGAATCCGCCCTTTCCGATGTCGCGGGATGCCGGCTCTACCGGGCCGCCCCGCTGTTGTTCCGTGTCTCCGGCAGCGAATAGAAACGAAGAAGCCGCGGCGAGCAGGATTATCCCCGCGGCGATTACGAAAGTTATGCGAGCATTCATCGATCCGGTCCTTTTCTGCGGACATGCGGCAGCGGGGCCCGCAGGTCCTGGCCCTTTTGTAATGTTATGCTGTAACTTATTTGTACCCTCAGTTAATATTATATCACCGATTCTGTGAATGTGCAGGGGGTGGGAAATATCCATTACGAAAGGAACCGGCGATGAAAAGAACGGGAATATCGATTCTGTTGATATTGCTCACCTTATCGATTTCGTGCTCCGAGCGGGAGTTCGGTATTGCCGATGACACCCCGCGCGAGGTGTCCCGTCTTGAGATGCAGTCGATCATGGAATATCTCGCCAGCGACCTTCTCGAGGGGCGCGCGCCGGGAACGAGGGGAGGGGAACTCGCCGAGGAGTATATCCGCAGCCTCTTCAAGTCGTACGATATCGAGCCGTACCGGGGAGAGTACTTTCAGGAGTTCGCCCTTTCCGGGTTTGTTACGACCGATCTTACGGTAGAGGCAAATGGTGTGAGTCTCACTTTCCGTGATGACGTCGTCGGGAGCTTCACGCGCACCGATCCCGAATTCGATATCAGCGGGCGGGCCATCTTTGTCGGATTCGGTATCAAGACCGGTACGTGGTCGTGGGACGACTACAAGGATGTCGATGTGGCAGGAAAGATCGTGATCTGCCGGGTGAACGAGCCGGGGCAGAACGACCCCGCGCTCTTCGAGGGAAACTCACTCACATATTACGGCCGCTGGACATACAAGATCGAAGAGGCCGCCCGCAGGGGCGCAAGAGCGATCCTTCTTGTGCACACCGCGCAGTCGGCCGGTTACGGATGGCACGTCGTGCGTAACTCGTGGGGCGGAGAAGAACTCTACCTCGAGTCGGAGATAGACAACGACCTTATTTTCCGCGGGTGGATCCGCGAGGAAAAACTCTACGACATGCTGATGCCGACAGGAATCTCGCTCGGCGACCTGCTCACCGCATCGGAGAGCCGGGATTTCGTGCCTGTCGATCTCAGGTTTGATATCTCTATCACAGGAAAGGGCGATTCGCGCAGCATCGACGCGAGAAATGTCGTCGGGTACATCCCCGGCAGCGATTCCACTCTGAGCGACAGGGCGATCCTTCTCAGCGCGCACATAGATCATCTCGGGATGAGTGATGCGGGGCCGGGCGAGGACAATATATATAACGGAGCGATCGACAACGGCTCGGCCGTCACCGCGATGATGCTGACGGCGAAACTGCTCAGGGAGCGCAAGGACAGGCTGCGATACTCGGTCATCATCCTCGCCTGCCAGGCTGAGGAGGCGGGCCTTCTCGGTTCGCTCTATTTTGCGAACTCTCTCGATCCCGATGGGATCGTCTGCAACATCAACTACGAATCCTCGCCGGTCTGGGGGCCGGCGACGAGCCTGATGGGAGTGGGCTCGAAGTTTTCAACGATGGAGGAGCTCCTTGTCGATGTGGCCGGCAGGATGGGTCTCGGATATTCGGAGTTTGAGATGTCGGACCGCGGTTTCTTCTACCGCTCGGACCAGTTCAGCTTTGCGCGGAAGGGGATCCCGTCGATATGGATCTCGGCGGGGCAGGATTTCGAGAGCGGGACGAACCACATCTACGAGTTCTTCGTCGGCGACTACCACACTGTCGACGACGAATACGACCCCGCGTGGGAGCTGGCGAGCCTGCGCCAGACAATCGAGGCGGCGGTTCTGCTGGCAAACCGGATAAATATCTATACGCCCGATATCATGTGGAAGGGGAAGCTGACTTTCCCCGTGGATGATGACGCGAGGGTGATCGAGATGGTCCCGACTGAAGGAGAATGATATGCTGTTGAAGACTATAGGGATGCTGGCGGGGATGAGCTGGACATCCTCGGTCGAGTACTACAGGATCATCAACCAGACCGTCCAGGAGAGGATGGGTGGGAGCAATTCGGCGAAGATAATCATGCACAGTGTGAATTTCGCCGAGATATACGACATCCGCGAGAAAGGCGGATGGGACGCCGTTGCTGAAGAGGTCATCGGCATAGCGCGAAATATCGAGGCATCCGGCGCCGATTTCTTCATCATGGCCGTGAACACCCTCCACATCTTCGCCGACAAGGTCGAGGCGGCCGTCGACCTGCCCCTGCTTCACATCGCCGATGCCACGGCCGGCGCGATAAAGGCTGCCGGTATGAAAAAGGTCGGGCTGCTCGGGACGAAATACACGATGCTCGAAGATTTCTACCGCGTCCGGCTCAAGGAGAAGCACGGCATCGACGTCGTCATCCCGGGAGAAGAGGATGTAGAGGGAATAAACACAATCATATTCGAGGAGCTTGTATGCGAGAAGTTCCTCGACGAATCGAGGAACTCCTGTCTCGCGATAATCGACAAGTTGATCACTGATGGTGCTGAGGGGATCGTCCTCGGGTGCACCGAGCTGCCTCTGCTTATCAAGGCCGATCAGGTCCAGGTGCCGTCATTCGACACCATGACGATCCACGCCGTTGCCGCGGCGGAGAGGGCGATGGAGTGACCGGCGGAGTTATGAGCCGGGATGGACCTCGATAACGCCGCTTTCCACCAGCAGGTCGACGAGATCCTTGATCTCGGGAACGTAAATTTCATCTATGCCGGCCTTTTCCATTATCGATCCGGAGCTCATCGGTGCGGCGTTGGGGAATGGTAGATGGAAGAGGAAGGATCCCTGGGCGTTCGTGAGGCTTAGCCGTTTCTCTTTCTTTCCCCGGCCCTCGCCCGACCAGACAGTCACCGAACTGATGCGGTTTCCGCCCCTCGCGGTGGTGAACATCGCGCCGGAGTTCTTCATCTCGCGGATCGCTTTGACTGGCCCTTCTTCAGGTGCATCCACAATAAATTCCGTGAGATCGATATCCATAGTTATCCGTGACCGGGCGAGCGTGTAGCGGTAGTAAGGCCTCTTCTTCTCGTAGACCTCCTCCTTCGACAGGATTCCAAGCGATTCCATCGCTTCGAGGAAGTCCTGGGCGGTGCGGATGTGAAGACCCAGCCTCGATGCTGCCTCCGAAGCGGAGATGTCGCGGTACTTGGCGAGGAGATCGAACATATCCCGGGCGTAGTCCTTCGAGATGTATGTTCCCAGTTTTGCCGCTGTCGCGAAATCCATTGTGGCCACGTGCCTTTCGATCTATGAGAAGAACCCGATCTTGACCGAGTTCAGCCTGTCGATTATCCGGACCGTCAGGTCCCTTCTGTACAGGTCGAGAAACTCGACGTACACATCGGCGAGCGAGTCGCAGAGCTGGTCGAACGAAAGATCGTCGCGGTAGAGATAGTAGTCGTCCTTCGAGATGTTGACGGTGACGTTTCCCTCCGAATCGAAGCAGACCCAGGTGTCCTTTGAGATGTTCCGCGAGACGTTCCAGAGGTGACCGAATTCCTTCCCCATCCTGACAGGGACGAGGTAGACCCTCTCCGATTCTATGTAGGGGAGGGATATCATGTGTTTTCCGCAGAACCTCGCGAATCCGAGGATCTCATCCCAGGAGTAATCGGCTTTACCCGAGGGGTAGGGCCGCTCGGTGAATCCATCGCCCAGTTCATCGACCGGTGCCGCGGCGAGCTCGAGGATGTCGCGTCCGCGCCACTTCGCCCTGCGGGTGAACATGAGATATAAGAGGGTTGCTATCGAAGGGAGGGTCAGGACCTTGAAGAGATTGAAGACCGTCCTGTCCCTGAATCCGAAGACGCTGTCAGGCGCACTGGCCAGAGCCAGTGTCGCGGTGAGGAGATATACCACCGATGCGATGTATGACAGCGATCCAGATCTTCGCTGGGCGGTGAAGGCGAAACCGGTAAATCCGGCGAAGACAAGTGTGGCGGTCCATGCCACACCCTGCCTCCCGAAGATGACAGCCGCGACGGCTATCACGACGAGGCTACAGAATGCCGGCAGGAGGCCGATGAGGGAATGGTCAGGCTTGAGCTTCTTTTCGTGGGACATGCCTCTCACCTCGCTGAAAACAGGTTTTGCGCTCTCAAATCTCATCGTCATGCTGGTTCCTTTTCTGTGAAGTACCCCTGAACTGTTGTAATAAAGACTGTTATATACTTCAATTAATATGAAGTGTATAACAAATGAATCATTCTGTCAAGGGGGAAGACGGATTTTTTTTGAAATCGGACGAAATTCAAATTAGGTATCGATCGGGGTTTACTTCTGCAGATTCGAATCGGGGCAGTTCCGGCAGACACAGAAAGTCATTAATCGCAGTAATCCGGCCAGTCGGAGACATCCACATCCGGAAATTCGAATATCAGCGGCGAGCAGGTGCCAGTCCTGATCTCCTGCCTGATACAGGGATGCTCACTGCCCTGCGTCATCCCTTCCTTGTCAGCCCAGCCGACGGGGACACTTCCGTTGTTTACATAATGGAAGATCCTCGCGGTATCGGGCCAGACGGGGAACCGGTACCTGTCGACGGCGCTCGAGTCATCTGGTGCGAAGTCGTATACGATGATCACCGCGTTGTCGCAGTTCCTGCCCAAAGAGGTGTCCGGTGTGACACTGCGGATCGTAGCGATACCGGGATAATCAGTGTAGGTACAGGGCCCGCCGCATATCTGATCTTCGCCGCATCCGAAGAGCAGCATGGACAACAGCAGCGCCGGAACGGTCGCCGAGATTGAGAGAATCCGTTTCATGATTCCTCGCTTTGCTTTCAGGGGTTACACTGAAAATATACATCGTTGAGCCGGCAATACAAGGCCGGGTTAATACTCATTGCTCCAGTTCAGCTCCAGGCCTGTTTCCGAGTCCTGATCGATAAAGGTCTCAATACTGAAACGCCTGGTAAGCCGGTACTCGAGATTGATCAGGAAGTTGGCCGTATTCTCCAGCCCCTGCTCGTACTTGAGCATGGTCTTGCTGTTGAGGTACTTGCCCACCATCAGCGCCGACTCGTTCGGGTCTCTCGTGCTCTGCTGAAATGTGAACATATCTACGCCCAGCCTTTTCGACATCTCACCCTCGAGTTTCATGGATCCGAAGACCATGAGTATCTCGGCGGTACGCTCCTGGAGCAGGTCCGACTGGGATCCGTCGAGGTCGCTCATCGTCTGTCCGAAGAGTAGAAGGGACATTATGTC
>DAOVNN010000106.1 GCA_030630165.1 Candidatus Krumholzibacteriota bacterium | reverse complement strand
CGCGGGGCTGCTCCATATGGATATTACTTCATGCGGAGTTCTTTCACGGGAGAGGGGAAGTGCAATGGAACGCAATATCGAGATGAGAAGGTTTCTGTCCGCCGTTGTTCTGGCTCTTGTCATCTCCGCGCCGGGAATCAGCAATGTCAGCGCCTGGGAGGGAAACGAGCCGCTGATCATCGATCATGCCTGCACGGACCTCTCGAGGATACCGGCTGCATGGATCGACTCTGCCAGGGTGAATCTGAAATTGCATTACGCGCATACATCTCACGGTGAGCAGATACCGGCAGGGCTCCAGATCCTGCTGGAGGCAGCGCCACAGTTCGCCTACGCCTACGAAGACAACAGCCTTCCGACAGCATCCGACGCATTCTGTATATTCAACGGACAGATAACGGGGACCTACATAACGCCCCATCACTACTGGGTGCATGATGCGGCGATGAACGAAACGAGAGCGGTTCTCAACGCCAAACCCTCGATAAATACCTCGATGTTTATCTGGTGCAAGGAGATGGAGCTCTATCAGGATCACTGGGTAGGTGAAAGTGTGAGTGCCTACCTCGATTCGATGTCGGTCCTGGAGGCGGAATTTCCCGACGTGACTTTCGTATACTGCACGGGAAATGCGCAGGTACCGGACTATCCGGGACATAACAGGTGGAAGAACAACGAGCGTATAAGGACATTCTGCATCGAGAACAATAAGGTGCTGTACGATTTCGCCGACCTGGACGCATGGTGGTACGACCCCGTAGCCGGTGAGTGGGATCAGGCCACGTATGAGTATCTGGGAGATACCGTTCCAATCGAGCATCCGCAGTGGGCGGGCTCTGGTGCCGGGCACACCTCTTATGCGAGCTGCGAGCAGAAGGCAAAGGCGATGTGGTGGCTCACAGCGATGCTCTCCGGCTGGTTCGCCGATTCGACAGGAGAAGAAACGATCTCCCTCGGCGGGCTGAAGAAGAAATACCCCGGCCGCTGACGCCGCGCTTGACCAGAATTTCCCCAATCCGTTCAATCCCATCACCACTATCGGGTTCGGGATAAAAGAGCAGGGGTATGTATCAATCCGGATCTATGACGCTGCCGGACGACTCGTAACGACTCTTGTTGATGAATCGAGACCCGCAGGTAGATATACCACTGAGTGGAACGGCCAAAGCGCTGATGGATCACCCGCCGCCAGCGGCGTCTACTAGCACGTCTTCATGAGGTACAGGTCAGTCGCCCTCGACGAGGGACAGAAAATCATCTATCGAAAGGACGGTCACGCAAAGCCTGACCGCCTTTTCATATTTGGAGCCCGGATCGTTCCCGGCGACGACGTAGTCCGTCTTTGCGCTGACGCTCGAGCTGACCCTTCCGCCGAGTCCCTGCACGCGCCTCTTTGCCTCGTTCCTCGTTATCGCCTCGAGAGTCCCGGTAAATACGAAGGTCTTTCCCGCAAGGGGCAGATCCGCGGTCATCTTCTCGGGGGGTCTCGGTGAGACGCCCTGTGCGATCAGGTCCTTGACCGTCCCGCGGTTCCTCTCGTTTGCGAAAAACCCGGTGACGCTCGCTGCAACCTCGGGCCCTATCTCGTGTATCCCGGTCAGCTCCTCTTCCGTTGCCGCGGCTGCGGCATCGAGAGAACCGTATTGCATGGCGAGAAGCCCTGCGACATGCTCCCCGACATTTCTGATCCCGAGGGCATAGATGAAACGCGCGAGCTCGACATCCTTCGAGCGCTCGATCGCCTCGAGCAGGTTGTCGGCCGACTTCTCCGCGAATCCCTCGAGCTCGAGGAGTCTTTCGCGATCGAGGCGAAAGAGATCCGCGACACTGTCGAGCATCCCGAGGTCGACCATCGACTCGATCGTCCTGCCGCCGATGCCGTCTATGTCGAACGCCCCCTTCGAGACGAAATGCATGATGCCCCTCTTGAGCTGCGCCGGGCAGGAGAGGCCGCCGGTGCAGTAGTGGTTCGCTCCCTCGGCTTCGACGGCCGATCCGCATACGGGGCACACATCGGGCATCGCGAAGGGTTCTTTTCGCTTCTGGCCCTCAACAGGGATCCTCTCGACGACTGCCGGGATGACGTCTCCGGCCCGCTTTATCCGAACACGGTCGCCTGGACGGACATCCTTGCGTTCGAGGTCGCGCGCGTTGTGCAGCGTCGCGCGGCTCACCGTGACGCCGCCGACGTCGACCGGCTTGAGCAGGGCGACCGGCGTCAACTTCCCTGTCCTTCCTACACCGACCACGATGTCCTCGACATCGGTGAGCTCCTTGCGCGGCTCGAACTTCAGTGCGAGCGCCCATCTCGGTGAGCGCGACCGGGAGCCGACCGCAAGGCGGGCGCGTTTCGAATCGACCGCGATGACGACACCGTCTATCTCGAAGGGGAGCTCATCCCTGGCGTCGGTAAGCCGGGCGTGAAAGGCTATTGCTTCCTCGATCCCGTCGCATTCTTTCCAGTGATAATCTATCAGGAATCCATGACCGGTCAGGACCGCGAGCTCTCCGGCATGTGTCTCGGGAGACAGAGCTCCCTCCATTTTCATGATCTCATATGCGAAGAATGTCAACGGCCTCGTTGCTGTGATCCGTGAGTCGAGCTGGCGGAGCGCCCCGGCCGCGGCATTTCTCGGGTTGGCGAACCCCGGCTCGCCGCGCTCGGTCATCCGCCGGTTGAGCTCGCGGAACCTGTTGAGAGGAAGCAGAGCCTCGCCGCGGACCGACATCAGCTCGGGCGCAGGATCAGACAGCAGCCTCAGCGGAACGCTACGTATCGTACGGACGTTCGGCGTAACGTCCTCGCCGGTCGTTCCGTCGCCACGCGTCGCGGCTCGCGTCAGCAAGCCGTTCTCATAGACAAGCTCGAGCGAGAGGCCGTCGAACTTCGGCTCTGCAGTATAGGCGACGCTGTCCTTCTCCAGGGCCTTGCGCAATCTCTCGTCGAAGGCCCTCGCCTCGTCGGCGCTTGTCGTTGAGTCGAGGCTGAGCATAGGCATGAGATGTTCGGCGGGTGGCAGAGAGGACCGCGGCGGCGCGCCGACTCTTTTCGTCGGGGAATCATCTGTCACAAGTTCCGGGAATGCCTTCTCGAGGCCTTCGAGTTCCCGGCGCAGCTCGTCGTAGGCGGCGTCTGATATCTTTGGATCGTTATCTATATAGTAGAGGCGGTCGTGCTTTTCTATCCGCTTCCTGAGTTCTGCTATTCTGGAATTCGCCAGCCTCTTGTCCATGCTATACAGGTATCCGATCCTCGAACTCTTCGACGTTGAAGTTGAATCTCTTCGCGAGGGTGAACATCTTCCTCACGCCGGCCAGCTCGTTTCCGCTCTCCAGCTCGAACCTTTCAAGCCTGCCGATCGCGTCGCAGAGCGGCCCGGTTAGGATCTCGTATATCAGGTTCTGTATTCCGTGGTCCTCGAAGGCGACCCCGGTCTCATCGCCGAAGTTGACGAAATCGATCAGCGCGCCGATCGCCGTTTCGTCGATCCCGTCGCGCAGCCCGCCGAGCGCCTCGGTGAGAAGCTCGGTGAACATCCGCGACACCTCCGTCCTGTCGAGCGATACACCGTAAAAATCCGCCTCGGACAGGATAGCCTTTACCCCTTCGAGGCCGACCGGGTCGAGCTTGCGTTCCCAGTGCGCCAGCTCCCGCTCGAGCCTTCGCGAAAGCACAGTCTCGGCCGGGACGCTGATCACGGGCGGCGCCGTGATATGTGTCTCGCTGAACAGCCTCAGCATGTCCCGGTCCTCGAGGTAAAGCTGTTCGAGCCGCTCCTCGAGGCCGTCGACCTGTCTTGCGGCGAGCCTGGCGAGGATCTTTTCCCTGTCCTCGGGGAAGAGGTCGCGCATGGCGAAGATATGCCCGCCGAAGAGCTCGGTGAATTTCCTGATGATGTCCGTCCTGTCCGATTCATCGGGAAGGCTGTCGAGCCGCGACCTCAGTCTGCAGTACTCATCGTGGCTGATGTCCTCCCTGACCATGCACACGACCTTCGATGGAGCGCCGAGGATCAGGGCGTACCCGAACAGCCCGCTGCGCATCGAGAAGGGAGAGGTCATCCGGAAGAAGCCCGTTCTGATCGACTCGTCGTCGAACTCTATCCCGCCGTTCTCGATGACCTCGAACTCGTACCCGAACCGGTCGGGCGTGGCTTCCGGGCAACCGAGGTGCGTCGTGAGCACATACTGTCCGGCAAGGAACCCGTCGTTGATGGCGGAGTATTTCTTCTCCCGCCTGTAGAGGTCGGCTCCCGTGCCGTGCATCTTGATGTTGCTCTCCGCCTTTTCCAGCTCGGTCAGAATGAGCGATTCGAGCTTCTTCCGGTCGCCGTTGCCGGCGAGCTCGGCAGCTCTTGCCGCGTACTTCATCAGCTGGGTCGTCTCGATCCCCGATATGTCGTTGAAGAACCATCCGCATGAGGTATACATCAGCATCGCGTTCCGCTGCGCCTCGAGAAGAGAGACTCCTCTGGCGATCGCGGGATCGTCGAGCTCTCCCGCTGCCCTGTCGCGCACAAAGGCGGCAGCAGCTTCGGACGATCTGTGATCCATCAATTCTATATAATCGTTTCGCGCCTTCCACGGGTCGGCCAGTACGGCGGCGCCTTCCTTCTCGAACCTCGCGGCGATCTCGTCGCGCAGGTTGTCGAGCCCTTTACGAAGCGGCGAGCGCCATTCCTGGGTCCATCCCTCGGGAGCGCCGGTGCTGCACCCGCAGTTCTCATGCCACCGCCCGACTCCATGCGGGCAGGACCAGGCCGTGCCCAGTTGTTTGTGACCCCGTTTGATCTGAACCTCGAATGTCGGCTGATGTGTGTCGAGATATGCGGGGAAGTTCGTCAGCTCGATGCCGCGCTCGCCGGCCGCCTTGTCGATCAGGTATGCCAGCGCCATGTCGGCGAACGGTTCATGATGTCCGTAGATCTCGCCGTCGGTCGCGATAGTGACGAGATCGCCGCCCGTACGTTCGTACGCCGAGGCGACGGCATCGGCGAACACGTCGCCGCTGCGGCAGAGGTGGTTGAAGCTCACTTCGGTCGAGAGCGGAGCGTCGTAGAAGAAGATGTCGATGAATCTCTTTTTGCTCCTCTTCTTCCTCGCTCCGAAGCATCGGTAGGGCATCCCCGTCATGATGCTTCCCGAGGAGACGTCCAGCCACTCCTTGCTGCCGATCTCCCTGACGCGGTCGGCCTGGTGCGGCGAGAGGATGACAAAACGGAACCCGAAATCTATCAACATCTCGAGGGTGACTTCGTTGATCGCGGTCTCGGCGAGCCAGATGCCTTCGGGCTCGCGGCCGAACCGCCGCCGGAAGTCGTGCACGCCCCAGCGGATCTGCGTCTCCTGGTCGCGCCGGCTGGCGAGCGGCATTATGATGTGGTTGTATACCTGCGCGATCGCGTTCCCGTGACCGCCGTTACGTCCGGCCGAGATAGCGTCCGCCTCGAGGATCTGCTGGTGCAGCACCGGATGGTGCTTCTCGATCCACGCGAGAAGTGTGGCCCCGAAGTTGAAAGATATGTGTTCGTAGTTGTTGACGAGCTTGAGGATGCGGCCGTATCCGTCGAGTCTTCGCGACCTCGCGTTGGGATGGTAGCACTCCCGCGCTATCCGCTCGTTCCAGTCGTGATACGGCGCGGCGCTCTCCTGCCGGTCGATCCTCTCCGTCCAGGGATTCTCGCGAGGAGGCTGGTAAAAATGTCCGTGTATGATCAGGTATCGTTTCTGATCTTCTTTATTCATCGGGCGCCCCGTCATGCATAGACGCGGTAGTCGATATCGGGGAAGATGTTGTCCCTGTTTTCGACCTCACCGAGCCATTTCTCGTTTATCATCGAGGCGAGTATGTCGTTATATAGACGGTCGAAGCGCCCGATATGGTCCTTCGTCCTCTTGTGGGCGTACTCGACCATCGTTCCGGTCTTCATTATAAACGCCCAGTCACTGCTCTGTGCAAGCAGAAGCTCGCGCGCGGCCTGATTGAGCGCCCTGAGCAGCAGTCCGTCGGCGTCCTGGTAGCGGCCGGCAAGTTCGACCATCCGGTCCGCCATAATGTGCAGATGCGGGTAGATCCAGTCGTTCGATCCCTCGAGCCAGACCTCGTTGTATCCCTTGTAGCCCCACGAAGACATCGACGGCAGGACCACCTGCTGCATCGGATGGCGCTCGAGATATTCGGACGGCGTGATCGTGTCGATCGTATCCTGGTCGTAGTGGATCTTCCGAAGGAGGAACTCGATCCAGTCCGGCCCTTCGTACCACCAGTGCCCGAACAGCTCGGCGTCGTACGGCGATACGATGATCGGCTTCGTCCCGAGGAGTCCGGCGAGGTGCTCGACCTGCTTTTCGCGGTTGAACATGAAGTTGCCCGCGTGGTCGGCGGCCTTCTCCCTCGCGATCGAGGGCCTGTAGACCTCTTTCTCCTCCTCCGCGCCTGTGATCCTGTAGTACTTGATCCCCGTGTGGATCCTGTTCCCGTCGGGATGGAGGAAGGGCTTGATATAGTCGTAGTCGAGATCGAACCCGACATCGCGGTAGAAGTCGCGATAGTAGAAATCGCCCGGGTAACCTTCCTTCGCGCTCCAGACCTGCTTCGACGACTCGCGGTCGCGCCCGAAGGCGGCCACCGCACTGCCGGGGCAGTATACGGGGGCAAAGACGCCGTGTCTGGGGCGCGGCTCCCCGTAGAGTATCCCGTGCGTGTCGGTAAAGAAATACTTGATGCCGGCTTCCTTGAGGATCTCGTCGACGCCCGGCCTGTAGCCGCACTCGGCAAGCCAGATCCCGCGCGGCCTGCGGCCGAGATGTTTCTCGTAATGATCGGCGGCGATCATGATCTGCGCCCTGGCCGCCTTGTCGTTCGGCATAAGGGGCATGAACCCGTGCGTCGCCCCGCATGTGATGATCTCGAGATTCCCCCTGTCCTGGTGGTGTTTGAACGCGGGGATGAGGTTGCTGTCGTACCGCTCGAGGAACACCTGCCTCGCGCGGGTGAACTTCCAGTGGTACATCAGCGCAAGCTCGTGGAACTCGGGCATCCAGCGGGTGCGCTCTATCTCACGGCCGGCGAGATCGATCAGCCTGTTGAGGTGCCGCAGGTAGCGGTACTGGAGCAGCGGATCGGCCATCATCGAGAGGAGCGAAGGGGTGAGCGACATCGTGATATGGAAGTCGACACCCTCCTCCTCGAACCGGTTGAACATCTCGATCAGCGGGATATACGTCTCCGTTAGCGCCTCGTAGAACCAGTCCTCCTCGAGGAAGTCCTCATACTCGGGATGTCTCACATAGGGCAGGTGGGCGTGCAGAACGAGCGCCAGATACCCCTTGCTGTCTTTCTTCATCTGATGACCGGCGCTTTCTCGCTGGATTTCTTCTTAACGTCGGTATCTATGGTACGCTCCTCGACCCTGTCGCCCGATACGGCGGTGACCGGTATGTCGATCGTTCCGTCGGGAAGGGCGAATCTTGCCGTAAAGGTCCCGTCCCGGCGCAGCTTGACCAGCTTGCCCTGTATCGTGACCTTCGCGTCCGGCTCGGTGGCGCCGTAGAGTATCAGCTCTGTCGCGACGCGGAGCCTGAAGCCGCGCTCCTTCTGCTCGGGCATCAGTTCGCCGCTGCCGAAGCTCGATACGCCTTCGGAGGAGAGTTGCTCCTCGAGCCTCGCCTCGAGCATCTTGCGCATCTCGGCGGAGCCGCCGCCCGCGACGACTTCGTAACCGCCCGAGGCGGCGAATATGCGGTCGTATACATCGTCGGGCATTACCCACTGCTCGTCGATCCGGTCGCTCATCCGGTCGCGGGGCGTCTCGATGATCGCCGACTCGGCGATCTTGACGAACTTCCCGCCAGGCGTGATGACGCCGATCGCGACCTGGTAGCGGCCGCCGGGAGTAACGCCTACGTACCAGGCGCGGGCCTCGTAGCTGATGTTCATGTCGAAGTGATCCTTCGCGGCGCGGTCATATATCCTCAGCGCCATCGTGCACTTCGTCCAGTCATCCTTGAATTTTTTCTCGAGCTGCATGAAGCGCTCGGCTGTGATCTCCCAGTATGTGAAGAGCCAGGCAGGATCCTTCGCCATTGCGACGATACGCGTCACTCCATAGTCGGCGGGGATCTCCATCGACTCGACCGGCGGCATCGTGATGGGGCCGGCGGTGAGCTCGTACTTCCCGGCGACTGCCTTCTGGCGGATCGTGCGGCCATTGTCCCAGCCCGTCTTCGGAGCGGGGGCCTGCTTTGCTTTAGTCTCGGCTTTTACTTCAGCTTTCTTTTTGACCTTCGCCTTCGTTTTGGCCCTGGTCTTCGCTTTTACTTTTGTTTTTGTCCTGGCCTTTGTCTTCGCCTTAGCTTTGACTTTGGTCCTGGCTTTGGTCCTGGTTTTCCCCGTGCTCTTGGAGAGCCCGCCGAATACCGTATCGATGATATCGGCCTTGAGCATGGATTCGGATACAGCGATCCTCTTCTTCTTCGCGAGCGCGAGGAGGTCCTTCTTCGTCATTTTCCTGAGTTCCGACTTTTTCATGGCTATTCCTCCTTCGCGATAAGTCCAATCAATAAAGGGCTCAGCAGGTGTCATTGTCAAGGGTAAAGGCGGATGAGAAAACAGTATAGCCGAACCAGGGAGATAATGCGAGGCCGAAAACCATTCCTGATTGAAATAACTTATTAGCGCGGTTGTCCTTACGATGGTGAAAGTCATTGAAAAATATATGAATCTGTGGTATAAATATTATGGTGGTTCGATAATTAGTGCCGGAGCCTGCGAGGGCGCGATG
>DAOVNN010000127.1 GCA_030630165.1 Candidatus Krumholzibacteriota bacterium | reverse complement strand
TCGCTCATCTTCGCGTTGTGCGTGATGACCAAGGGCGATTCTTCCGGGGGACTGTAATCGATACGCGAGAGGAACTCTCCTTCGGGTGTTCCGACGAGGTAATGCTGCTCAGCCTCGAGCAGGGACCAGATCGAGTTGTTGTAGGGGACCCAGGTCGGGTCGTACATCTCAAAGGTCCCGTCCTCTTTCCTGAGAGCGCAGACGCAGTGGTTGAACTGGTCTGCCGGCACGAGGTCGATCCTGCTGCCCGCCATCGTCATCGCCGCGTAGCTGTCCATCCCGGCGCCTCTCATCATCGCGATAAGCATACCGGCGATGTCCTTGCAGACTCCGCTGCGCTGCTCGAATATCATCGGTGCTGGATGGAGGGTGAATCCTTCGCCCTCGCCCATTGTCTGGCCGCTGTAACGGATGTTCTGCGCGACCCAGTGGACGAGCGCCTTGGCTTTCTTCTCTTCGGAAGCGTTAGAGACCCCCGCTTCTTTAAGGATCTCGTCGACTTTTTCCTTTATCTCCGGCGATACCTCGAACTGGTCGCGGTTCACACCGAAGAACCAGCGGCTCTTCGCCTCCCAGCTCTCGGCGGTTGCCATGACAGCCTTGGGAACGAGATCGCTGCCGGCCGGCTGGCGTGTCTCGTGTATCGCCGGGGGAAGATTCAGGCCCCACCAGGAGTATTCGGTCCTGTCACCTGTGTAGGTGGTGGCCGAGTAGAGGGGGCCGTTGTAGATCTCCGAGTGAAGCCTCTTGTCGGCGGGCAGACTGAGTACATACCGCTTCTCGATGATCGGCTCTGAACCGGCGAACAGGACTATATCGAAATACTCACCCGGCATCGGCGGGATGTAGCGGTCATCGTCGGGTGCTCCGGCAGATGTGTCCTGCGGTGGGCCGTCGAGCAGAGCGTATGTGAACCCCTTGCGGAAGACTGTTATCTCGATTCCGTCATTTATCTCGAGCCTCGGCAGCTGCAGGGTCTTGATCCGGTCATTCCAGTATATCGCCCGCTGCGGCGCCGGCAGATCATGGATCTTCGAGATGTCGATGGGGATCTTCTTCCCGCCGCGGATGATGTTTGCCTCGCGCACCTCTATATAGCTGCTCTGAGGGTCGTAGTTCCACCTGAGTACCGATCGGTCGCGGCAGCCTGAGGCGGTAAGGACTTTGTAGATGATATAGCTGTTGACGTAGGTGACCCCGCTGGGCTTCATATGGTTCATCGCATAATCATAGACGACGATATGGTTCGCGCCCTTGTGGTCGTCGGCGGTCCCCGCGTCTTTTACACGCGAGAATGCGTCCGCGGTCGGCCTCTCGCCCGGCGGAGAGCCTGTCTCGTCGGCGACGGCCGCCGACATGGAGAGGATGCACATTATAAGTGCAAGGGTGATAATCGACGATAAACGTCCTGCTGATCTGCTGGCGCTCAAGGCGACCTCCTGTTGATGATTGTGTAGTCATTAAAATCCGTACGAGTGTAACTGAAATCCCGGCCGAGTTCCAGCATTCAGGGTAAAATGGTATTCCGGGTTGCTGAATGGTTATAATTGTTTCCCACAGGTCAATAAATGGTATAATCCAGCCGACAAGGAACTCTTATGATAGGCAAAACAGTATCACACTATAAGATCCTCGAGGAGCTCGGCCGGGGTGGAATGGGCGTGGTGTACCTGGCTGAGGATACGAAACTCGACAGGACAGTCGCGCTGAAGTTCCTCGCGTCACGCGCCATCGGCGGCGAGGAGGAGCGGGCACGGTTCCTTCATGAGGCGAAGGCCGCGGCGGCTCTCAGCCATCCGAACATCTGCACCATATATGAGGTCGACGAGGCGGACGGGCAGCCCTTCATCGCGATGCAGCATGTCAAGGGCCATGACCTCGGGGAACGGATCGGACAGGGCCCCCTGAAGATCGATGAAGCGGTCGATATCGTGCTCCAGGCGGCAGCCGGCCTTCAGGAAGCGCACGAAAAAGATATCGTCCATCGCGACATCAAGCCGGCCAACATCATGATAAGTGACAAGGGCCGGGTGAAGATCATGGACTTCGGCCTCGCCAAGGCGCTCGGGCGCACGATGCTGACGAAGGTTGATTCAACGATCGGCACATATGCTTACATGTCTCCCGAACAGTCCAGGGGAGAAGACGTCGACAACCGCACCGATATATGGTCGCTCGGCGTTGTCCTGTACGAGATGATAACCGGCCGGCTGCCGTTCAAGGGGGATTACGAGCAGGCTGTGGTCTACTCGATACTCAACGAGGAGCCAGAGCCGGTGACCGCCCTGCGAACAGGCGTGTCGATGGAACTCGAACGTATCATCTCGAAATGCCTGCGAAAGGACCCGGGCCGCCGGTACCAGGGAGTGGCGGATCTGATAACCGACCTGAAGCAGGTCGAGGATGCTCTTTCACCGACCCGGAAAACAGTATCTGCAGCAACAGTTCCGGCTCCCGGGACTCTGGGCGCACGCTGGCCCTGGCTGATCATCGCCGTGCCGTTGGTCGTGGTCGCCGTATTGATCGCGGTGAAGTCATTCCGTCCGGAAAGAGAGGCAGAGCGACAGGACGACAGGAAGATGCTCGCAGTGCTTCCTTTCGAGAATCTCGGCTCTCCCGAGGACGAGTACTTCGCCGACGGGATGACTGAGGAGATCACGAGCCGTCTCGCCGCGGTGAGCGGCCTCGGGGTGATATCCCGCACCAGCGCGGTCCAGTACGACCGTGAGGGAAAGACCCTCCGGCAGATCGGGAATGACCTGGGTGTCGACTACGTGCTCGAGGGGACGGTCCGCTGGAACAAGGGCGCTGTCGCGGGCAGCCGCGTCAGGGTCACACCGCAGCTTATCCAGGTCTCGGACGATACACATCTCTGGGCAGATGCATACGACAGGGTCATTGAGGACATCTTCGCCGTACAGTCGGAGATCGCGGAAAAGATAATAGAACAGCTGGGCATTACCATGCTCGACCGCGAACGCGAACTTGTCGAGGCAAAGCCTACCGATAACCTGCTCGCATACGAGACTTACCTTCGCGGTATCGACTATTTATCCGAAGCGGGCGCTGTGAAAGAAAGATGGGAAAAGGCCGAGACCCTGCTGAAGCAGGCGGTCGAGCTCGATCCGGATTTCGCGATTGCCCATGCGAAACTGTCGATCGTGCATTCGGAATTTTACTTCTGGGGATACGACAGGACCACGGAGCGGCTGGAGAGAGCGAAGGGTGCTGCCGACAGGGCCCTCGAGATAGAACCGGGCCTTCCCGAGGGCTATGCCGCTCTCGGATCTTATTATTATATAGGGAAGCAGGATTTCGAGAAGGCCCTGCACTACCACTCGATCGCCGCACACGGGATGCCTAACAATCCGGAAGAGATCGAAGCGATCGCTTATATATGGCGACGGCAGGGACTTTTCGAGGAAGCTCTCGAGTATCTCGAGAAGGCAGCCGTTCTCGCTCCCGGGCAGTACTGGTACCAGATGCAGATAGGCATTACCTGCAGTGCCCTGCGGAGGTACGAAGAGGCGGACCGCAGCCTCGCCCGCTCTCTCGAGATCGAACCGGACCAGGTCGGGTCGTACTCGATGAGATGGCATAACGAGATTCTATGGACAGGTGATATTTCCAGATCCCGTGCGATCCTCGAATCGGCGCCTCAAGGCAGGAGAAGCGATCTGGCGCTCGAATTCTATCATCAGCACATGTTTGAGAGGGATCCCGCGGGCGCTCTCGATGAACTCGGCTGGATGCCTGAGAAGAAGACATATTTCCTGGGCCGGGAATCTACGTTCCGACCCCTTCTCGAGGGATTAACGTACCGGATGATGGGTGACACCGCCACGGCCCGTGCGAAATTCGATTCCACAAGGGTGATGCTCGAAGAGATGCTTGAGAGGATCGAGGGCGACAGGGTGCTGGAAAGCTCGATCCGTAGCGCTCTCGGGAAGGCCTACGCCGGCCTGGAAAGAAAAGAAGATGCGATCCGCGAGGTGGAAAGGGCGATCGAGCTTGTATCATGGGATAAATTGCTGTCGGCAGGCAGGACCGTGGATATGCTGAAGGTATATATCATGGTCGGTGAATACGACGCGGCGATGGATTGTATGGAACATCTTCTCTCGGCTCCTTCCCTTGTCTCTGTTTCGTTTATGGAGGTTTCCCCGAAGATCGATCCGATCCGCGAACTCCCGCGATATAAACGTATTGTCAGAAAGTACTCGGGAAAGAACGGCTCATGACAGGCAGGAAGAATCTCGTTACGATCTGCGAAGCCTTCGCCGAATCCGTGCGGCTCTACACCGAAAAGGCTGCGCTGAAATACAAGGACAGCTCCGGGAAGTACACCGGGATCTCATACGGGGAGCTCGACAGGCTTTCAGGTCGCCTTGCCGCATCGCTCCGTCGGCTGGGCGTATCCCGGGGAGACAGGGTCGCTGTCATCTCGTACCACGGCCCCGAGTGGGTCATCGCCGATCTGGCCGTGCTCAAGCTTGGCGCGATCATTGTTCCCATATATCATACCCTCACGCCCTCGGCGATGAGCTACATCCTCTCTGATGCCGGCTGCAGGCTTGTCTTCGTCGAGAACGCGCCGATGCTCTCCTCGGTCGACGCTGTGAGGAAGGATCTGCCCGAGCTCGAGCATATTGTGATGTTCGAGGACGAGGGAGAGTGTCGCCGGGAGACCTGCCTGTATATCAGCGATCTGATAAAGAGCAGCGTACACGGCGAAAAGCAGCAGGTCGATCTTCCCGAGGTGTCGCCGGACGATATCGCCACGATAGTCTATACGTCGGGCACTATGGGGGAACCGAAGGGAGTGGTCCTTTCTCACGGGAACATTGCCTCGAACTCGATGGCTATTGTCTCGAGGTTCGGCGTGAACAGCGAAGATTCGTTCCTCTCGTTCCTTCCTCTGTGTCATATGTTCGAGAAGACATGCGGCTACTACGCGATGCTGTTCAGTGGGGTGACGATAGCCTACGCCGGTGACCTGACGACGATCGTAGACGACGTACAGACGATCCGGCCGACGATCCTGATCATAGTCCCGCGCGTCGCAGAAAAGATATATGAGGCAGTAGAGAATAAGGTCCTCGCCCGCTCGCTCGTGCGGCGCAGGATGGTCTACAGTGCTATCCGTACGCTGAACAGACGAGCCAATCTCGTGTACAGGGGGAAAAAGGTCCCCGCGCTGCTCAGGATACAGAGCGCACTGGCAGACAGGCTGGTCGCTTCGAAGTTCAGGATGATCGCTGGGGGGAGGGTCCGCCTGCTCGTTTCGGGCGGGGCGCCTCTCGACAGGAAGCTTGCCAAGACGCTGCTCGTCCTGGGATTCAATATTCTCGAGGGTTATGGGCTGACCGAGGCGTCTCCTGTCGTTGCTTCGGCACTGCTCGAGGACAACAGGCTCGGAACTGTCGGCAAGCCGCTCGATGGCGTTGAGATTAAAATCGGCGAAGCAGAGGAGATCCTCGTCAGCGGGCCGAACGTCATGCAGGGCTACTTCAACAAGCCGGATGAGACGGCAAAGGTGATTGATTCCGACGGGTGGCTCCATACCGGTGACCAGGGAAGATTCGACGACCAGGGCAACCTCATCATCACGGGAAGGATCAAGGAGCTCATCGTCACCTCGTACGGGAAGAATGTCGCCCCTGTTCCTATCGAGGCGGAGATAACGAAGAGCCCGTACATAGACCAGGCACTCCTCTACGGGGACAACAGGAAATATATCACCGCGCTCGTCGTTCCCGAGAAATGCGCGATCGAGAATTATGCACAGGAAAACGATCTTTTCTCCGCCGGGTATGAGGAGCTTCTGGGGAGCAGCGAGATCAGGAAACTCATATCCGGGGAGATCGAGAGGGCGACGGTTGACCGCGCCCGTTACGAGAAGGTGAAATCGTTCTCTATAGTGCCGGAGAGTTTCACCGTCGCGAACAAACTTCTGACGCCGACGCTGAAGCTTAGAAGAAAACAAGTGACAGAAAAATACAGTGATGTAATCGCGGCCATGTACGATGGCCGGGATGGAGGAGATGGATGAACGGAACGCTCTTCCTGACGGGGGTGACCGGATATATAGGCTCGAGTCTTCTGAAGAAGTGGCTCGATGATACAGATATGGAGATCGATCTTCTTGTTCGATCCCGCCGGGACAGAAGTCCAGGTGAGAGAGTGCTGGCCGTTCTCGAGGAGTTATACTCCGGGGCAGACAGCAAGGCTCTTATGGACAGGATCAGGGTGCATGAAGGGGATGTCGCGCTGGAGAACCTCGGGTTCGACGAGGAGACTTACAGTGATATTTCTTCCAGGACGACGCGCATCATCCACTGTGCGGCGGCCGCCCGGTTTGACCTCGATATCGAGGTCGCGCGCAAGGTCAATGTCGGCGGCACCCGCAACATGCTCGCACTGGCGCGTGCGTGCGGCAGCCTCGATAAGTTTGACTATATCGGCACCGCATATGTATCGGGCATGCGGGACGGGTTGATCCTCGAGGACAAGCTCGACACGGGGCAGGAGCACCGCAACACATACGAGCGGAGCAAGATGGAGGCGGAAAAGATCGTCCGCGGACATTTTGGCGAGCTGCCGATAACCGTCATGCGGCCCAGCATCGTGATCTGCGACTCGAAGACGGGGCGCGCTTCGGACTTTAACGGGTTCTACAGGGCGCTGCGGCTTTACTGGCACGGACTGATGAAGATGCTCCCCGGCGATCCGGCGTGCAGGATCGACCTGGTGCCGGTCGATTATGTGACTGATGCGATCTTCGCCCTTTCCGGAAGCGAGGCGGGCATCGGCAGGGGTTATCATCTGACTGCGGGTGCTGACAGGGCCGCCACCCTCGCTGATATAAAAGAGCTGGCAGCCGAGCATTTCGGGCTGGAACCGTTCGCGATAATCCCGCCGGAGCATTTCCTCGCGGGATTGGCTGCGAGGGAGAGTGAACTGACCGATGATGAGAAACGGATAGCGGACGAACTGAAGCTATATATGCCGTACCTCAGTACGAAGATGTCATTCGACAGTTCCGGCGCCGTAAAGGATACCGGTCTTGAGCCGCCGCCGGTCGGCGAGTACTTCGGCACGATGGCGAGGTACATCATGGAGCGCGAGCCTCGAGGTCCCGCGTAATCAGACATATCGATGGACCGGCCGTTTCCGGTACCTGCTTCAGGACTCAATCTGTATAATCTTCCACATGATGGATAATGACCTTTCTGCCGGAAGCGTCCCTGCCCGAAGCTTAAGTGTGACGATCGTTGCGATCATCTGCGCACTGTTCGTCTTCGTGCTGGCGCGCAGCGTCGATCCGATGATATCCACTCATCCTGCGTTCAGTGCGGGTGGCGACCACATGCACTATATCGCCATGGCAGAGGAACCCGGTGGACTGTATCAGGCGCCTTTCTGCTTTCGTGTGCTCACGCCGACACTCGTAAGACTGATGCCTTTCGGCCACGCCGACAGCTTCTATTTTCTCACGGTCATCTTCCTCATCGGAGCGGGTGTGCTTGTCTATTACATCGTTTTCGAGACGGTGGAGAACAATTGGCTCGCCATGACCGGAATCGCTTTCTTCTATTCTCTGAGCGCGGGGGCGAAGTTCTGTCTCTACGATTTCTGGCTGACTGAGCCGGCCCTTTTCTTCTTCGGCGCTCTCTCAATACTTTTCCTGCTGAGAAAACATGATATCTGGTTCAGCATCACACTCGCCGTGGCTGTTCTGGCCAAGGAAAGCGCGCTATTTCTCATTCCGCTCGTCTACACTCTCAGGGCTGAAAGTCTTTTTGACAGGAAGGTGGCTGTCCAGGCTCTGGTCGTGGCCGTTCTTCCGGTCGCGGTTTATTTCGGAGTGAGGATTGCCGTACCATCGCTCCCGCAACCGTCACCGGCGGATCTGTTCGGCATGGTTGGGCTCGAGAGACTGAACGGAGACCTGGCCG
>DAOVNN010000032.1 GCA_030630165.1 Candidatus Krumholzibacteriota bacterium | reverse complement strand
ATGACCAAGTGTACGCGGAAGGACTTCGACGAGGCGGTAAACATCAACGCCATCGAGAGGTCCCTCGGCGATATGGGACTCGAGAACGGCGGGGGGATGGAAAAGACAAAGGCTGACAAGAAGGAAAAGGTAGCTGTCGTGGGCAGCGGCCCGGCAGGCCTTTCCTGCGCCTTCTATCTGGCCAGGCAGGGTTACCCGGTAACGCTGTTCGAACGGGACAAGGCCCTCGGCGGGGTCCTCAGGTGGGGCATACCGGAGTACAGGCTCCCCAATGAGCTCCTCGACAGGGTCGTGGGTCAGATTCTCGACTCGGGGCCCGTTGAGGTGAAGGCTGGCGTCAATGTCGGCACCGACGTCGCGATCGACCAGCTGGAAAAAGACTACGATGCCGTTTTCCTCGGTCTGGGGCTGATGAGCAGCCGCGGTCTCGGGGTCGACGGCGAGGACAAGGAGGGCGTCGAGCCGGGTCTCGAGTTCCTCCGCAGGGTCAACAGCGGCGAGAAGGTCGATCCCGGTGCGAAGGTCGTCGTGGTCGGCGGCGGAAACACAGCGATGGATGTCGCCAGGTGCGCTTTGCGTTCCGGCAGCGAGGTCACGGTCGTCTACCGCCGCACGAGGAACGAGATGCCCGCGATCGCCGAGGAGATCGAGGAAGCGGAGAAAGAGGGAGTGGCATTTCATTTCCTCGCCGCTCCGAAGGAACTCGTGATCGAGGGCGGAAAACTGGTCCGTGTTATCTTCCAGAAGATGGAGCTCGGCGAACCCGATGATTCGGGACGGCGCAGGCCGGTACCGGTCGAGGGCGAGACGATCGAGATGGATGTCGACAGGCTCTTCACGGCGATCGGCGAGCAGGCCGACCTGGAGGGGATCGAATCCTCGATCGAGACTGAATGGAACCTCGTAAAGACAGGCGGCGAGACCGGCAATACTTCGAATCCGAAGATCTTCGCCGGTGGAGATGTAGTCACTGGAGCGGCGAGTGTTGTAGAGGCAATTGCCGCTGGCCGCAAGGCGGCCGAGAGGATCGGCCGGATGCTGGCAGGCAAACCGGAGCCAGAGGTAGTGGAAGAAACAACCGTCGGCATCGAGGATATGAACACCGATTATTTCACGCACTCGAAGAGGAACCTCGTTCCGAGGATCTCCGCCGCCGAGGCGAAGACAGGATTCTCACAGATAAAGACGGGGTATACGCCGGAGCTGCTCGCCGCGGAAGCGGACCGGTGCTTCTCATGCGGTGTGTGCAATTACTGCGATAACTGCTGGGTCTATTGTCCCGACGTTGCCATCAAACGGCACGAGGACGAATACGAATTCGATTACGATTACTGCAAGGGCTGTCTCGTCTGCGTATTCGAGTGTCCTCGCAACGCCATATCGATACGGGAGGAGGGAAAATGAAGAAGGTCATCATGGGAAACCATGCGGTGAGTTACGGCGTCAGGGCCTCGGAGGCCAAGGTCATATCGGCCTATCCGATCACGCCGCAGACCCATATCGTGGAGCTCCTCTCCGAGATGTGCGCGAACGGTGAGATCGACGCGAAGTTCATCAAGGTCGAGTCGGAGCACAGCGCGATGGCCGCCTGTGTCGGCGCGTCGGCCGCCGGGTCGAGGGCCTTCACGGCAACATCTTCCCAGGGACTGCTTCTCATGCACGAGATGCTCCACTGGGCAGTCGGAGCGAGGCTCCCGATCGTACTGGCCAACGTCAACAGGGCCGTAGGGCCGCCGTGGTCGATCTGGACCGATCAGAACGACTCCCTCTCCCAGAGGGACGTCGGCTGGCTGCAGATCTACTGCGAGTCGAACCAGGAGGTGCAGGACACGATCCCCCAGGCCTTCAAGATCGCCGAACAGCTCCAGATGCCGGTGATGATCGTCATGGACGCGTTCTTCCTCTCGCACACCTTCGAGATCGTGGATATTATCGAAAAGGAGCAGGTCCGGGAATTCCTCCCTCCGTACGAACCCGAGATAAAGATCGACACGGCCGATCAGCATTCGTTCGGCAATCTCGCTGGCCCCGATCACTACATGGAGCTGCGCTACATGATCCAGGAGGCGATGGACAGGGGCCTCGACGTGATCAAGAAGGTCAACAAAGAATTCGAGGAGATCTTCGGCCGCGGCTACGGGCTGATAGAGCCTTACCGCTGCGACGACGCCGAAACGATATTAGTGACCTCCGGCACCGTGTCCTCTACGACGAGGGCCGTCATCGACGAGCTCCGCGACGAGGGAGTCAAGGTGGGGTCTCTGAAGATCAGGGTCTTCAGGCCATTCCCGACAGAGGAAGTCTTCGAGGTCCTCTCGAAGGCGAAGAAGGTCGCTGTTATCGACCGGAACATCTCGTTCGGCGCGCACGGCATCTTCTACCAGGAGATAAAGAGCGCGCTTTACGGCCGCACCGACATACCGATACTCGGCTATATTGCTGGCCTGGGCGGCCGCGACGTCACGCCAAAGGTCATCCGCGAGATCGCCGACAAGGCGATCGGCGACGAGCAGCCGGAGAGATATATCAACTGGATAGGGGTGAAGATATGAAAGCGCCGCGTATTCCGACCGAAGAGCTGATGGGCTCCGGACATCTCGCCTGCCAGGGATGCGGAGCTACTCAGGCTATGAGATTCGCGCTCAAGGCGCTCGGCCCGAAGACCGCGCTCACCATCCCGGCATGCTGCTGGGCCGTGATCGACGGAACGTTCCCCCACTCGGCCGTCGACCTGCCGATATTCCATACGGCGTTCGAGACGGCCGCAGTCACGGCAGCCGGCATCAAGGCCGGGCTCGAGATGAGGGGCGACAAAGAGACGACCGTGATGGCCTGGGCGGGCGATGGAGGCACGTACGACATCGGCCTTCAGGCGCTTTCCGGCGCAGCCGAGAGAAACGATGATATCATATACGTCTGCTACGACAACGAGGCGTATATGAACACCGGCATCCAGCGTTCATCCTCGACGCCTGTCGGAGCATGGACAACGACCACACCGGTCGATAATTACAAGAGAGAGCCGAAAAAGAACATGATCGAAATCATGGCCGCTCACTCGATTCCCTACATTGCCACCTGTTCGGTTGCATGGCCCGAGGACGTGATCGACAAGTTCCGGAAGGCGAAGGAGATGAAGGGAACGAGGTACATCCACATATTCGCGCCCTGCCCGACTGGATGGAAGCTCGCCCCCGAGCTCTCGATCCAGATGGCCAGGAGGGCGGTCACCTCGCGCGTCTTCCCGATACTCGAGATCACTGAGCACGGCGAGAAACTCGAGGTCTGGAAGGACTTCGAGCCGACCCCGGTCCGCGAATACCTCAAGCCGCAGGGGCGCTTCAAACACCTGACCGATGAGGAACTCGACGGGATCGAGAAGGATGTCGAAAGAAGGTGGCAGAGGCTCCTGGCCAGGGAGAAGATGATGGCCTCCATCCCAGGGATGGAATAAGCCGGCCTGATTTCACGAATCCGCAACGAAAAGGGCCGCTCTGACGAGCGGTCCCTTTTTATTTATTCATCTCGATTCCGGATCATTCCTGCTTCTTGAATCTCTTCATGTGCTGGCTGCCAAAGGCGCGCTCTGCTTCCAGTCGATTGTGTTTCCCGCACAGCAGCCGAAGGTTCCCCGGTGAGTTATCTCCACCCCTGGCGAACGGGACGATATGGTCTATCTGTAAGTTCCATTTAGAGTTACATCTTATGTCGTCCGTACCTTTGAAAGTGCATCTCCCCCCGTCTCGCAGGAAGACCTCGTCCCTGACCTTCCTCGGGATACTGCGTGTCCTGGTTTCTTCGTTGTCGTTCCGGGTCGATCCGGAGTCCCGATGGGTCCCGGATACCTGGCGCTTCTCTCTCCTGGCAGCTCTTCCCTCAGGGCTGTGACGGTCGATATATTCGTCCATCAGCAACATGAAAAGTTCCTCGATACTGATTCCCCCGGGGTACCTGCCGGAGAGCAGGGCCTTCATGCGATCGAACTTCTTCTTGAACTCGCTGTCCGCGGCGAACTCGAATTTGTACTTCCTGCTGATCCTCACACGCTCGAGAGTATCGTTTTCAGGCCTTTGCGCGGTTGTATTGGGGAATTTTTCACTCCCGGCGCCGGGAGTGGATACGGCACTCCCTGTACCGGTACTCGATACGGCACCCCCGGCGCCGGGAGTGCTGCTGGTGCGTAAGGAGCAGCGGGGCTCAGGTACCATTACACATACCGGTCTTATCCGGTCCTTGAGGTTCCTGCCGGGCCTGTATCCGGCGACCATCGCCTCCACCTCCCTGGTAGGCCTGTTTCTCGTTCCGGATATGACCTCGTCGAAATTCTCTTCGGTCAGGATCCCCGAGATGAGTGACAGGGAATAGAGATTGATCTCCCCGTCGAGGAGATATCCCTCGAGAGAGGAATACTTCGCGAGCGTTCTGGCCGCCGCGATCCGTCGCCCCGCGCCGGACCTCGAATATTTCAGGTGCTGCGTGCAGAATTCGAATAGCGAAGAATATCCCCTCGGCAGATAGAGCTTTCTTCGCTCCATCTCCACGAGGTGACGGAGGACAGCAGTGAGGATCTTACGCTCACTGCCGCGCAGGGATTCGAGCTGTCTGACCAGCCTGTTGTCCGAAAGAGTGCCCAGGGAATCGAGTCGGATTGATCTGTTCATACTTCCACCTCCCGAAGTCCACCCATCACGCGACGGTATTATAGCACGGGATCCCGAGGATGTAACAGGAGAACGTAGAGATGCTTTCAAGGGAAGAGATGAGACAGATTGATGACTTCCAGTCTGAGATGACCCCGATACGGATTGACATCGAGATAATCGCACTGGTATCTTTCAGGGCGTTAAAAACCCTTCAACTGGAATATGGAGAGGCAGATGGTAAAAACAGGAAAGATGAGAGTAACGGCGATACTTCTGACAACTGCTGCAGTTATCGGTCTTGCCGGATGTAAATCACAGCACCCGGCGAGTGTAACGGTCGAACCCGGTTTCAATCCGGGAGAGTACTCTACAATACTGGTCGTTCCCACGATAAGCACGATAACAAAAGGCGAGGACCGGAAACGCGAATCGGAGAAGATTCCCAACAGGATCCTCTGGGAGTTCGCTTCCGAAAGATACGATTACAAGTTCCTTTCCCCGGAACAGTTCAGGATGGTCGTCGCGAAAGCCGACCTGGGAAACAGACTCGAAGAGTTCAAGCACAAGTGGAGCCGGGATCACATCGTAGACCTGGAATTCTGCCGGGCTGTCCAGTCCGAACTCAATGTCGATCTGCTGCTGGTCCCTGTCGTCTACCTCTGGCACAAGGACGAGACGGACTATCGCGAGGCGTCAGCGGCCTCGGTCACACAGGTAGGCATGTCGCTGAGTCTTATCAATCCCAAGACCGGAACGGTCGTCTGGGAAGCCACCGACGAAAATTACAAGGAATCGGTACGCAGCGAAGGGGACAGGATCCAGGCTTCATCCGCCGGTATCGACAGGAGGATTTCGGGTACTTCGATCTCGGGTGGCGATATCTACGCGGCACCTCCGTTCGACGATGTGACGGTACTTGTTCTCGAGGCGCTTGTTGGAGCGATACCAGAGAGATCCGGCTATAAATCGATGTAATGGATCAGGGTCGTGATGAGTCATTGTCATAATCAGTCATAATCGCTGTCGATCATGATGACCATAGATTATAAGTCCGATGAAAGATAGATCCGATGGACGAGAAGTGGATGAAGGAAGCACTTGCCGAGGCGGCGCTTTCCCTGGAGGCAGGCGAGGTGCCGGTCGGCGCCGTAGTGGTCCGTGGTGATGAGATCATCGGACGCGGCCGCAATGAGGTCGAGACCAGGAAGACAGCGACGGCTCATGCCGAGATCCTGGCGATCGACAGCGCTTCAGAGAAGACGGGCGACTGGAGGCTCGACGACTGCTGTGTCTACGTGACGTCTGAGCCGTGTCATATGTGCCTCGGGGCTCTATATCTCGCCAGGGTGGAACGTGTCGTTTATGGGGCAAGGCAGCCGAGAAGCGGTGCCTGCGGATCTGTCGGGGATCTTCATCATGCAGACCTGTACGGTCACAGGCTTATTGTGAAGGGCGGAGTACTCGAGGAAGAATGTCTTTTGCTTCTGAAGAAGTTTTTTACTAGATTACGTCAAGACTGAATGCGGAGAGATGCGAGAGCTGGCTTAATCGGCACGATTGGAAATCGTGTGAGGGGGTGACTCCTCCGAGGGTTCGAATCCCTCTCTCTCCGCCATTTTTATATCCAGCCCGGATGATTTCCTGCTAATCCCGTTACTTTCAGCGCTCCCGTGGTCGTAAAACGGCCTTTTCGAAGTCGCCCGAAGGCCTTCCGCGGCACTAATTCAAATAAACAGCCGACAATAGGGCTCTCCGCTATTGATATCTGGACGCCGATTATATATAGTTTCCGCGGAGAGATGCCGGAGTGGTTGAACGGGACGGTCTCGAAAACCGTTGAGGGGGCAACTCCTCCGAGGGTTCGAATCCCTCTCTCTCCGCCATTCGATGAGACTGCCGGGCCGCGCAGCGCGGGCCGGCGTTGATGATAAAGGGTGGGGATGTAGCTCAGCTGGGAGAGCACCTCGTTCGCAACGAGGGGGTCGTCGGTTCGAATCCGATCATCTCCACCATTTACACCAGGTATCGTGCCGAATCGGTCAGCGGTCCGGCTGGATATATCCTGGAATCTTAGAGATCGTGCTAGGCGGGGAGGTAGCGGTGCCCTATACCCGCAATCCGCTATAGCGGGGCCGAATTCCCGGTTGAGGGAGCGTTGTCTCCGAGCGATCGGCGGCGGGAAGTGGCGTTGAGTGCCAGGACCCGCGCAATGAGAACCTGCCAACCCCGTCAGGACCGGAAGGTAGCAGCGGTACGCAGACATTCTTATGTGCCGCGGGCATCCTGACAGGAGCTAACCCTGCCGTTAGAGCCGGGGGCGCCTTTCGACACCGGGTGCACGGTCTCCTGACCTTACTTACCGGGGGACTGCAAGCATGTCTTATCTTGTACTTGCCAGAAAATGGAGGCCTGGAACCTTTGCCGATGTGGTCGGACAGGATCACGTCACGTCCACTCTCAAGAAGGCATATGAGAAGGGCAGGCTCGCGCATGCCTATCTCTTCTCCGGGCCGCGTGGCTGCGGCAAGACCACGACCGCGCGCCTGCTCGCGAAGATCATAAACTGCGAGGACCCCCAGAGCGGCGAACCCTGCAACAAGTGCTCTTCATGCGTCTCCGTCAACAACGGTACTCACCTCGACATGATAGAGATCGATGGCGCATCCAACAGGGGGATCGACGAGATCAGGGACCTGAGGGAAAAGATCGGTTACGCTTCCGCGCAATCCAGTTCGAAGATCTACATCATTGACGAAGTCCACATGTTAACGACGCAGGCGTTCAATGCCCTGCTCAAGACACTCGAGGAACCTCCTGGACATGTCTACCTGATATTTGCCACGACCGAACCTCACAAGGTCCCCGCGACGATACTGTCGCGGTGCCAGAGGTTCAATTTCAAGAGACTCGAACTGGCTGAACTGTCCGGACAGCTCAGCAGAATATGTGAAGCAGAGAAGATCGAATTCGACCCTGAAGCATTGACCCTGATATGCAGAAGAGCCGACGGTTCGATGCGCGATGCTGAATCCCTTCTGGATCAGTGCATCTCGGCCGCCGAAGGAAAGATCGACCTCGAGACCGTGAGAAAAGTCCTCGGCCTCGTCGATTCGCAGATCGTATCCGGTCTGCTCGATGCCGTCGGCCGTCGCGACAGGGAGGGAGCCCTTACTGTCGTAGACAGCGTCTCATCCTCCGGGATGGACCTCGAGGAATTCTTCATCGCCTTCATAGAAGGGATACGCAATCTTCTGGTGATCTCCGTGTCGGCCGGCAGGACCGAATGGCTCGACCTGACATCGGACGAGATAAAAGAATTATCTGCGATTGCGGAAAAGTTCCGTGTCGAAGACCTGCTGTTCCTCTTCCGTTCGATGTCGAGGGCGCACCGGGAACTGAAAGGTACGAGCAATCCCAGATATCATATTGAAGCTGCTGTAGCTGAAGCCGCTTCCTGGGAATCAGCCGTGGAGATAGGTGAACTGATCGGCAGACTCGAGTCTGGAACGGGCGGCGCTTCCACCTCCACGAAAAGACCGGCCCCCGCCTCGGGGAACGTCTCCGCATCGAAACAGACCGGTACAGACAGGGACAGCACGGCGGGACCGGCGAGAAGTGCCGAAACGGCAGACAGCATCGAAACATCAAATAGCACGGCGGGACCGGCTGAAGCCGCGAGTACAGCGACAGGCATGCCGGCGTCGGACGCGCCCGGCAGCCGGGACTTCTCATCGGCGATGGTTGACAGGACCGATCCGGCGGGGACATCCGGGCTCCCCGAGACCCCGGTGAAGGAGAATCCACTATTGGCCGCTCTTGGCGGCAAAGAGGAGTGGGAGCGTTTTCTCGCTCAGGTCAGGGAATCGAAGCTGACTGTCGGAATATGGTTGATGTCGGCCGACGTCGCCGGCGTCGAGGATGGAAAACTGATCCTCTCTTTCTCCCCGCAGAACAGGTTCGCCATGGCGATGATAAGAGACGCGAAGAACAGACGGTTGATCGAGAACCATCTCGAGAAGTTCTATGGCAGAAAATTTACCGTAGAGACCTGTGAATCGGTGGATATCGGGGGTGGCGGATCCGACCGGCAGGCGGAGATGGAGATAAGGGTCCGGACAAAACCGGGTGGAAGCGCTGGTGCGCAGGAGCAGTCGTCGGAAGATCCTGCACCGGACTCTTCGGAGGGGATCAAACAGGAGAAGGAAAGCGGCAGAGCCGCAGAGAGCGCTGAAAAAAGTGGCCACGCCGCCAAAAAGACTTCCCGCTCCGCCGCAGTGGAGAATCCGGCGCTCGAAAGGATCATGGACCGGCTGGACGCCGAACTCCTCGACTGAGGAGCATCTGCAGGCTGTTCCACGAGGGGATCGTTTATTTCGATACACAGGCTCAGATACACAGGGAGACGGAGATAATTATGAAAGACATGGGCAAGCTTCTCAAGCAGGCGCAGCAGATGCAGGCAAAAATGGCCCAGATGCAGGCCGAACTGGCTGAAAAGAGTGTCGAGGCTTCCGCCGGCGGCGGCATGGTCAAGGTCGTGATGAACGGCAGGCACGAGGTCGTTTCCGTTACGATCGACCCGGAAGTCGTCGATCCGCAGGATGTAGAGATGCTTGAAGATCTTGTTGCCGCTGCGGTTACAGAGGCAGCGAGCCGTATAGAGGAGATGCTGAAGGACGGGATGAGCTCGATCACCGGCGGGATGGGCCTGCCCGGGATGTTCTAGACCTTCCGCCGCAGGGAACACCTTTCTTTTTCGCGGCTTATCTTTTCCTATCGTGACTCTAAACAGGAAACAAGGCAAGATTCTTGCTAAACCCAAGGAGAAAGCAATGGATCAGGGTCTTCCGCTACTTCAGGAAGTGATAGAACATTTCAGGAAACTACCTGGAGTGGGGGAGAAAACGGCACGTAGACTGGCATTTGCCATCCTCGATATGGACGAGGGGGAGGTCAGGGGTTTTGCCGAAGCGCTCAGGCGAGTCAAAGAAGAAATCGGATATTGCAACAGATGCGGGAACCTCGCAGAAGGTGATATCTGCTCGATCTGCCGCGATCCTGGGAGAATCGAAGGCGTGTTATGCGTCGTTGAACGGCCCGCCGACCTTTACGTTCTTGAAAGATCGGGCCATTTCAGGGGCCGCTACCATGTATTACACGGAGTTCTTTCACCACTTGATGGAGTGGGACCTGAGCAACTGAACCTGACGACCCTGAAAGAACGGGTGGAAAAGGAAGAGATAAAGGAACTCATCATAGCGACAAACCCGAGCGTCGAGGGAGATACGACGACCCTCTACATCGCGCGAATGTTCAGGGAAGGCGATGTGAAGGTGACAAGGCCGGCAAGGGGACTTCCCCTCGGCAGTACCCTCGAGTTCGTTGACAGAGGAACGATAAGCAAGGCCCTCGACGGGCGCGAACAGGTCGACTGACAGGGTCGACAACAAGTCGATTGATCCCGGGCAAGGGAAAGAGAGAGCAGGATGGTCAGAACGAACTGGAAAGTATTCGAAGAAGATTACTGGGCGATCAGTACGACGCTTCAGGAACTGCTGAAGAACTCGAACGCCACCAGCGTGATCCTTCTCGATAAGACGGGACAGTTGATCTCGAGCGTCGGAGAGGAACCAAGATTCGACATGTACAGCTTCGCATCACTCTGCGCGGCCGATTTCGAGGCGAACGCACAGCTGGCCAAGCTGATCGGCGAGAAGGATTTCTCCACGCTCTACCACCAGGGGAGCAACGAGAGCATGTATCTCGCGAGAGTAGAGAGGGATATCATACTTGTCGTGCTGTTCGACAAGAAGACCACGCTCGGTCTGGTCAGGCTCAGGACAAAGAAGGCGGTCGAAGGTCTGGCCACGGTCATCAGGGGTCTGTACGACAAGCTCGAGTATGAGAATGAGGAATACCACGAGGAGCTCGGCGAAGAGTTTGCCGCCGAGGCCGATATGGAGATAGACAGTCTGTTTTCAGACTGAATGGGGAGGGCACAGAGTTGTCGCTGATAAATTACTCCTCGCGTGAGATCAACGTGAAGATCGTCTACTACGGCCCCGGCCTGTGCGGAAAGACGACTAACATCCAGTACATCTACGAAAAGGTGTCCCCGGATACGAAGGGCAAGCTGATCACGCTCGCTACCGAGATGGACAGGACGCTCTTCTTCGATTTTCTGCCGCTGGAGCTTGGGTCGGTCAAGGGTTTCAAGACGCGATTCCATCTCTATACCGTACCGGGACAGGTCTACTATGACGCGTCCCGAAAATTGATCCTCCGCGGAACGGACGGTGTAGTCTTCGTCGCCGATTCCCAGACGAACAGGTATGACGCGAATATCGAAAGTCTTTACAACCTCCACGAGAACCTCGCCGAGTATAACCTCAAGCTCGACGAGCTGCCGTACGCCATCCAGTACAACAAGAGGGATCTCCCCGACCTGATCGAGGTTCCCGACCTCCAGGAGGAGCTGAATCCCAAGCATTACCCCGCCTTCGAGGCCGTCGCGGTCAAGGGTATAGGCGTATTTGATACGCTGAAGGCGGTTGCCAAGGGAGTTCTCCGGAATCTGTCGTAGGGATGCCCCGGGCCTGACAGCTGTTCACACACGGAACTGATTCCACACAACATGCGGATGCGGCAGTGGCCTGTCTATGGCTGCGATGTGATTCCCGATTTTTTAATTGCCGTTTACCGCTCTTGTCTATATCCTGCCATTTGTACCCGTCAAAGGATGCAGATGAAAAAGTTTGTGGTCACAACCTTCGGCTCTTTTTTTTATACGGGGTTCTTCCCGTTCGCCCCGGCGTCATTTGCCAGTGCGATATGGCTGTTGATATGGCTGTATGTGCCCGGCGCTCACTGGATGACTCACTGGGCGGCTATCGCAGGGCTCATCCCGGTGGCTGTCATCCTTTCCGGGATCATGGAAAAACACTACGGCGAAGACGCTTCCTGCATCGTGATCGACGAGGTCGTCGGCATGCAGATCACCCTGCTGCTGGCGCCAGTCTCACTTAAGGCCGGGCTGATCGGATTCGTCATCTTCAGGATATTCGACATCGTCAAACCCTTCCCCGCTGGGAGATCACAGAGACTTCCGGGGGGCGTGGGAGTGGTGGTCGATGACATTCTGGCCGGACTCTACGCCCTGGCAGTCATGGTTCTTCTCGAACGCTTTACCGGACTGTTGTGAGAGTAGAGATCATAACGGTCGGCGACGAGGTCCTTCGCGGCGAAACCACCGAAAACAACACGGTCTGGCTCTCCATCGCTCTGACGGCAGCCGGACTCCCTCCCTCAAGACAGACTTCACTTCCTGATGATATCGGCGTTATCCGCGATGAGCTCTCCAGTGCCGCGGCGAGAAGCGGGGCTGTCATCGTCACCGGCGGGCTCGGACCGACGGTGGATGATGTGACGCGTCAGGCCGCTATCGACGCGTTCGGTGGGGGAATCGAGGTCCGCGACGAGATCGTCATCGAGATCGAGCGGCGTTTCAGGGAGCTTGGATTCACGATGCCCGACGGATACAGGGACCTGGCGAGGATCCCGGCAGGCGCCGAGGTACTTGACAACATCGTCGGCGCGGCGCCCGGGCTGGCCATCGATGCCGGGGAATGCTTGATCTTTCTGCTCCCCGGCGTTCCGGGAGAGATGAAGGAGATATTCAGCCGTCTCATCCTTCCCCGGCTGTCAACCGGAGAGGAAGATCAGAGAAAGGTCCTGCGGGTATACGGTCTGATGGAGACCACAGTCGAGGAGAGGATTGCGACGCTGCTCGACGCGGATGAACTCGAGCGGCTGTCGATCATCTCTTCCCCGACCGGCATCAGCGTATATCTCCCTGCCGGCATCGACACTGGAACAGTTGAGAGGGCGAAGGAGATTCTCGGGGACGACCTGTTCGGTGAGGGCAGCGACAGGCTCGAGGAGGTCGTCGTCGGCATGCTCCGCGAGAGGGGGCTGACCCTGGTCACCGCCGAATCCCTCACGGGAGGGATGCTTGCATCGATGATCGTCTCTGTGCCGGGTGCGAGCGAGACATTCCTCGAGGGATATGTCACCTACAGCAACGAATCGAAGATCAGGATCCTCGGCGTCGAGAAGAATGCCATCGAGACTGATGGAGCGGTCAGCGAAGAGGTCTGCGGGCAGATGGCCGAGGGGGCCGTGAGGATCTCAGGAGCCGATATCGCGCTGTCCACTACGGGGATAGCCGGTCCCGGCGGAGCGACCCCCGGCAAGTCTGTCGGGCTCTGCTGGATGGGGCTCTCGCACGCAGGAGTGACGGAGTGCCGGAAAAGAAAGATGGGGGGCGACCGCGGAATGATCAGGCTCAGGACGGCGGGTGTATGCCTCGACATGCTGAGGCGGAGACTGCTCACGGAGAATCGATGATCATGAGACTCTTCTTCGCGGTCCATGCCGGCGATGCGATATCGGGGCAGGTCAGCAGGATCATAGAAGAATCCAGCATTCGCCGCGCCCCGTGGAGATGGATCCGGCCGGAAAACTTTCATTTCACTTTGAAATTCCTCGGAGATGTCGAAAACAGGATGCTCCCGTCCCTTCATGAAGCGGCGAGACGCGCGGCATCGAGAGCGAAACCGTTCCGCCTGACGATGGGAGGGATCGGCGGATTTCCGAACCTCGACAGGCCCCGCGTGATCTATTACGGGATCGACGAGGGATTCGCGGAGCTGCGGGATCTCGCCGGTCTGATCGAGGACGAATGCGAAAAGACCGGATTCGAACGGGAGAAAAAGAGGTTCCGGGCCCACCTGACGCTCGCCCGGATAAAGCGGCCTCCTCATGAAGAGGTCCTCATCCCCCTGCGGGATTTTCCGCCCCTCGACAGGACCGCATTCCTCGAAGCGGGCCATTTTGTCCTCATGAGCAGCCGGCTGACCCCATCCGGGGCAGTATACGAAGAGATCGGCCGTTTCGAACTCGGCCGCTGAGGCACCCCTGAGGGCGTGAAATTCGTTGAACAATCGACAGGTTGGTGATATAAAGGCAGTCTGACCGGCCGCCGCATCGGCGGTCCGGGATAAATCAGCCGCATGAGAGAACAGGGGGATGAAGTGGGAGGAAGAAAGTGAGCGCGGACAGATTCGGTAAAAAGACCAGGACCCCAAAGGTATCCAAGTTGACGAAACATACAAAACCGGGCGACAAGGGCAAGGCGATAGAGCT
>DAOVNN010000141.1 GCA_030630165.1 Candidatus Krumholzibacteriota bacterium | reverse complement strand
GTCGATCCAGACGCGATGTTCGCATACGGAATCGGGCTCGGAGAGGTATATGACGCTGTTCGGATGTCGAACATCGATACCGGCGCGAGGACGATCGAGATAAACAGGGTCGAGTACGTGATCCGGGGGCTGGGATTCATCAAGAATGTCGGCGACCTCGAGGCAACAGTGATCGTCGAACGCGGCGGGGTACCAGTGCGAGTCGGCGATATTGCCTCCGTGGCAATCGGGCCGGCGGCGAGGCGCGGAGCGCTCGATAAGGGCGGCGCCGAGGCGGTCGGGGGCGTTGTGGTCGTACGATATGGTGAGAACCCGCTTGCCGCGATAAAGAATGTAAAGGCGAAGATCGCCGAGATAGCGCCAGGGCTTCCGAGGAAGACCCTCCCCGATGGATCCGTCTCACAGGTCAGGATCGTCCCCTTTTACGACAGGACGGGGCTGATCTATGAGACGCTGGGGACGCTCAACACGGCGCTGATAGACGAGATCCTCGTGACGATCATCGTAGTGCTCGTGATGGTGATGAACCTCCGCGCGGCGCTTCTGATATCGGGGCTGCTGCCGATAACGGTCCTTGCCGTATTCATTGCGATGAAGACCTTCGGCGTCGATGCCAATATCGTCGCTCTCTCCGGTATCGCGATAGCGATCGGAACGATCGTCGACATGGGGATAGTGATCACGGAAAACATCATGCGGCATCTTGCCGCGGCCGGGCCGGAGGAGTCACGTCTGGAGGTCATATACAAGGCGGCCTCCGAGGTCGGAAGCGCCGTGCTGACGGCTATCGCGACGACGGTGATCTCGTTCCTGCCCGTCTTCACGATGACTGCCGCCGAGGGAAAGCTATTCAAGCCATTGGCGTGGACAAAGACATTCGCGCTGATAGCTTCGGTTATCGTGGCGCTGGTGATGATACCGCCCGCGGCCCACATGATCCTGCGCGACGGCAGAAAAGCTGACGGCGCGAAGAATGGCAGCAGGCCGAGGTACAAGCTTGCGGTGGTACTGTTCCTCGCTGCCCTGTTCCTCGCTTCGATCGGGCTCAAGCTTGTAGCGGCCGCGCATCTCGCGATGGCGGTATGGGCGCTTCTCGGTCGTTTCCTGCCCGGTGACATCAGGGAGCGCATATCCCGGCACACGATACACCTCACTGTCGCTGTCGTCGCCGTTCTACTTACTTCGCACTGGCGCCCGCTCGGGTACGACAGACATTACATACTTAATCTGCTTTTTGTTGCCGCCCTGATAGGCGGTCTGCTGATACTGTTCAAACTCTTCTACAGGGTATACGAGCCGGCGCTCAGGTGGTGCCTCTCGCACAGGAGGGCCTTCCTCTCATTCGCCGTGGCGCTCGTTCTTCTCGGAGGGTTCGTCTGGAAGGGCTTCGATTATTTTACCGGCTTCATGCCGAGACCGGTACGGGCGTCCGCACCGTACATGGCACTGAACCACGCATTCCCCGGCCTGGGGAAGGAGTTCATGCCGTCTCTCGACGAGGGATCCTTCCTCTACATGCCGACAACGATGCCGCACGCCTCGATCGGCGAGGCTCTCGACGTACTTCGCAAACAGGACATGGCGTTCACCGCCATCCCCGAGATAGAGTCGGTCGTCGGGAAGATCGGCCGCGCCGATACTCCTCTTGATCCGGCGCCGCTGTCGATGATCGAGACCGTCATTAATTATAAGGCTGAATATGCCGTTGACGCCTCCGGCCATGTCATGCGGTTCAGATATGATAATGAAAAAAACGATTTCGCCCGTGATGCCGACGGCAATCTGATTCCAGAAAAGCGCGGCAGGCCTTACAGGAACTGGCGGGAGCATATCAGGACCGCCGATGACATATGGGACGAGATCGTGAAAGCCGGGGCGATCACCGGCACGACCTCCGCTCCGAAACTTCAGCCGATAGAGACGCGTATAGTGATGCTCCAGTCGGGTATGCGCGCTCCGATGGGGGTCAAGGTCCGCGGCCCCGACCTCGATACGATCGAGAAGGTCGGGCTCGAGATAGAGCGGCTTCTCAAGCAGGTGCCGCAGATCGAGCCGGCGGCTGTGCTCGCCGACAGGATCGTCGGCAAGCCCTACCTCGAGATCGTCATCGATCGCGAGAAGATCGCCAGGTATGGCCTCCACATGAGAACGGTCCAGGATGTGATAGAGGTCGCGATCGGCGGAAAGAGCGTGACGACGACTGTGGAGGGAAGGGAGAGGTATCCCGTCCGCATACGCTACCCGCGCGAGCTGCGCGGCGACATCGATGCCCTCGGCCGCATACTTGTTCCAGCGCCGGGCGGCGCGCAGGTCCCGCTCGCCGAGCTCTCAGAGGTGAGATTTACACGCGGCCCGATGGTGATAAAGTCGGAGGACACCTTCCTTACCGGTTACGTGATATTCGACGGCAGGGACGGGTATGGAGAGGTTGAGGTCGTCGAGGCGGCGCGCAACTACCTGCGTTCGCGGGTCGAGGCAGGCGAGCTCGAGATCCCCGCCGGAGTGAGCTGGGCCTTCGCCGGCAGCTGGGAGAACCAGGTCCGTTCCGAGAAGAAGCTCGCAGTGGTCCTTCCGATGGCGCTGCTGGCGATATTCCTGATCCTCTACCTGCAGTTCCGCCGGGTCTCAACGACGATGCTTGTATTCTCGGGGATATTCGTCGCCTGGGCGGGCGGGTTCATCATGCTCTGGCTCTATGGCAGGGGATGGTTTCTCGATTTCTCCCTGTTCGGCGTCCATATGCGGGAGCTCTTCAACATCAGGCCGTACAATCTCTCCGTGGCTGTCTGGGTCGGGTTCCTCGCTCTCTTCGGAATAGCGAGCGACGACGGCGTGCTGATGTCGACCTACCTCGAGCAGACATTCGCGAAGAAGAAGCCGGGCAGCGCCGGCGAGATCCGCGACGCGGTCGTCATGGCGGCGATGCGGCGCGTCAGGCCGGCCCTGATGACATCTGCGACTACGATCCTCGCCCTGATCCCCGTGCTGACCTCTACGGGTAAAGGCGCCGATATCATGGTCCCGATGGCGATACCCTCCTTCGGGGGGATGACCGTCGTGATGATATCAGTTTTCCTCGTGCCCGTCCTCTATAGCCTGGTTGCCGAGCGGCGGCTCGCAAAATCTATTTCCATCTGACGGGATAAGAGATTGCATTTATTTTAACGGGAATCTAACATTCCCCTAACAATCCGCTCACGTGGATGTATTAACTGTTATCCTGTAATTCGCTTGATAAGCAATCCTTCGGAAGGTGAGCGATGGCGCAGGAACATATACTTGTAGTCGATGACGAAGAGGACATCCAGGAACTGGTCAGGTACAACCTCGTAAGGAACGGCCTCGACGTGACCGTAGTCGGAACGGGCGAGGCGGCCGTCGAGAAGGCAAGGGCGAAACTGCCCGACATGATCCTGCTCGACCTCATGCTGCCCGGGATAGACGGGCTCGAGGTCTGCAATATCCTCAAGCACGACCAGAAGACATCACACATACCCATAGTCATGCTTACCGCACGCGGCGAGGAGGCCGATGTGGTGGCCGGGCTCGAACTGGGCGCGGATGACTACATCACCAAGCCGTTCAGCCCACGCGTCCTTGTTGCCAGGATAAAGGCTGTCCTCAGACGCAAGTCGGAGGCTCCGGCCGACCGCGATGCCGTTCTGAAGAGGAAGGACCTGGTAATACATCCCGGCAGGCACGAAGTGCTCGTGAAGGGAAAGCCCGTGCCGCTCACTTCGACAGAGTTCGATATCCTCTATCACCTCGCGAGGCGCCCCGGCTGGGTCTTCACGAGGCACCAGATCATCGACGCCGCCAAGGGTGAGGAATACCCGGTGACCGACAGGTCGGTCGACGTTCATATAGTCGGCCTGCGCAAGAAGCTCGGTCCGGTCGGAAAGCTCATCGAGACGGTCAGGGGTGTCGGTTACAGGTTTATGGAGAGTTAGATGCATCCGAAGCGCCTCGTATGGTACATATTCCCCTGGTACCTGATCATCATCCTGGCCTCGCTGGCCATCGTGACGGGCTATACCACCCGTGCTGTAAAGGACTTCCATTTCAACATGACAGCTGATGACCTCGAGGCGAGGGCGACCCTCTTCGAGAAGATGATCTCGGACAGGCTGGGCGGTCCGCGCTCTGTCATCGACGAATTGTGCAAAGAACTTGGTGCTTCCACGGGTACGCGTATAACGGTCATCCTGCCAGATGGACGGGTAGTAGGCGATTCCGACAGCGACCCCGGATCGATGGAGAATCATGGTGACAGGCCCGAGTTCATCAGGGCCCTGGCCGGCATGACGGGCTCCGCAATCAGGTACAGCGATACGCTGAGGGAGAGGTTCATGTATGTCGCTGTCCCGATCAAGATCAATGGCGGGACCTCCGGCGCTGTGCGTGCGTCGATGCCTCTCACGGCTCTCGGTCGGTCATTGAAGGCGATGTACATCAGGATCACGATATCCGGGATCCTCGTCGCTCTGGCTGCCGCAGTGGTCAGCATGCTCGTCGCAAAGCGGATCAGCCGCCCGGTCGAGGAGATAAAGAAGGGTGTCGTCCATTTCGCGAGCAACGATCTGAGTTACCGCCTCCCCGTTCACGAGCTCGAAGAGATCGGTGAGCTCGCGAATGTCATCAATGCGATGGCCGAACAGCTCGAGGACAGGATAGAGACAGTCGAGCGCCAGAGAAACGAGCAGGAGGCGATCTTCAGCGGGATGGTCGAGGGTCTCCTCGTAGTCGACGAGAACGAGAAGGTTGTAAGGATAAATCCGGCCGCTGCGGGATTCCTCGGTGTAGAGATCGCGGATGCCGAGGGCAGAACGATCCAGGAGGTAGTCCGCAATCCATATCTCCAGAAGTTTGTCGGGAAAACGCTCGGTTCGGCGATAACGGTTGAGGAGGACCTTACGCTTCGGAACGATCGCGGCGAGATCTATGTTCAGGCCCACGGGGTACAGCTCCTGCGGCCCGACGGCAGGCTTCGGGGCGGAGTCATCGTCCTCAACAATGTCACGAGGCTCAGGAAGCTGGAAAACCTGAGAAAGGATTTCGTGGCGAATGTATCCCACGAGCTGAGGACGCCGATCACCTCGATCAAGGGATTTGTGGAGACCCTTCTGGATGGCGCCATGAAGGATCCGTCCGATGCGGCTAACTTCCTCAAGATCATAGGCAGGCAGGCCGGGAGGATGGATAATATCATCGAGGATCTGCTCCTCCTTTCAGTCGTCGAGCGCGGCCTGGAGAAGAGTGATGTAAGAGTAGGAGAGGGAAAGGTCATCGACATCATCCACGGCGCCTTCGAGGTGTGCGAGTACAAGGCGAAGGAAAAGAAGATCAGGATCGACATCGACTGCGATCCCGATATTGCGGCCATGGTCAACGAGCCCCTGCTTGAGCAGGCTGTGATCAATCTTCTCGACAACGCGATAAAGTACAGCGACGAGGGAGGCTCGGTCGAGATCATCGCTTCACGGCAGGCCGACGAGATCACGCTCGAGGTGCGGGACGAGGGGTGCGGTATCGACAAAGAAGATATCCCGAGACTGTTCGAGAGGTTCTACCGCGTCGATAAGGCGAGGAGCTGGAAGCTCGGCGGGACGGGGCTCGGACTGGCAATAGTCAAGCACATCATGCAGGCGCACGGCGGGATGGTCACCGTCGCGAGCAGTCCCGGAGAAGGCTCCACATTCACGCTGCATCTGCCGAACACCCTGTCATAACAGGGCAAATCAAGCTCATTACATTCTAACTTGACCTTAATAATTCCTTAACAACGCTGTTTTAAGTTTCCGCCATATACGGGAGTCAATCGTGACGTCCCGTGAATGCGAAAACGAAAGGACACGGAAAAAAAAGAATGGAAACCTGGCGCAGGCATGACAAAGTGCTCAAGGGCAGGCGCCGAAAACAAGGAGGTGGTCGAAAGACCGGAGAAACCGCCCGGGGCCGTAGTCCCCGGAACTCAAGCAACGGGTCAGGCGGGCATGGGCTCGTCGGAAAAGGGAGAAAGGACATTATGAGGAAGATAGCATTACTTGCGATCCTGCTTATCGCGGTCGCTTCGAGCGCCGTACAGGCGGGAGAATGGTACGAGAAGATCAAGTTCGGTGGAGATTTCAGGGACCGTTACGATGGCATCTGGGATGAGACGAAGGATTACGACAGGCATCGCAACCGTATCCGCGCGAGACTGTCCCTGAAGGCAGGCATCACTGAGGACTTCACCTTCATGTCCCGCTTCGCGACCGGGGTCAACGACCCCGCCTCTACCAACAGGACGCTGACCGACGCCTTTGCCACCAAGGGTTACTGGCTCGACCTGGCGTACTTCGATTTCCACCCCGTCAAGGTCCCCGGCCTTCACATCTACGGCGGAAAGATGAAGAACTCCTTCTACAAGCCGGCCAAAAACCAGCTCGTATGGGACGGAGACGTCAATCCTGAAGGTATCGCGATCAATTTTGGACGCGAAGCAGGCGAGAAGGTCTCATACTTCCTCGTCGGTTCATGGTACACGGTCATGGAGAGAAAGGCCGATCCGGATATCTACATGCTCGGCGCCCAGGGCGGGCTAAAAATCAAAGCTTCGGACAAGGTCAAGATCGTTTTCGGAGCCAGCTACTACGGTTATGAGAACCTCAAGGGTTCAGAGGCCTTGTTCAACGATGAGTTCTTCGGGAACACTTCGGTCGACGATGACGGCACCGATGTCTTCGCCAGCGACTATACGCTGGTCGAGGTATTCGGAGAGTTCGGCTTCAAGACGGGCAAGGCTTCCTGGACCGCGTATGGAAGCTACGTCAACAACACCGCTGCGGACAGCCTGAACACGGGTTACATCGCAGGTCTCGGCGTAAAGGGCGGAAAGGACAAGGGCGCCTGGAAGCTCGGCGGCTTCTACAAATGGATCGAGGCTGACGGCGTGATCGGTCTCTTCACCGACTCCGATTTCGCTAATGGTACGACTGACGTCGAGGGCTTCGCCATCTCCGGCGGTTACGCAATCGCGAAGAATGTTGAGCTTGCTTCCACGTTGTTCATCAACAAGAGAGGTGTTGAGGACGGTACGGACTTCAGCCGGCTCTTCTTCGACCTGAAGATGAAGTTCTAGTAAATACGTCATTTGGGGCTTAACGGTAATCTAACAGAGCCTTAACAAGAGGCTAACATGAAGAGACTAGATTTACCGGTAGAAAGGTTCAGGGAGGTAAGAGATGAAAGGGTTCAGTCTCATAGCGATTATAGCAGTCCTGGCTCTCATCGGCTCGATAGCCGCCCCCGGGGCGGCAGCAGCCGAGGAAAAGATCATCATCGACGGTTCGACGACCGT
>DAOVNN010000054.1 GCA_030630165.1 Candidatus Krumholzibacteriota bacterium | reverse complement strand
GATCGAGCCCGGAATGCTGTCCTCGTAATAATCGTCAGGCTCGCGGACATCAATAACGACAAACATGTCATCGCTGTCCATCTTTACCTTGAACGCGTCTATCTCTATCCGGTCCACGCCGGCCTTCGCCTCAGAGACGATCTGCCCGGCGTTCTCGTATGTCTTCGGCCCCCTGCCTTCAATGCCCGCCCCTCCGCATCCGGAGAAGACGATGGCGAGAGCGGCGATCGTAAACAGCGTAAATAGCTTCATCTCACACTCTCCTCACTATATGGCAGAGAACTTGCCTGTTTTTTCGTTCCATTTTACGAATGCGTACCAGCCTACGAGCAGCACGAAGAATAGAAGCAGGGCGCCCCAGTATCCCAGATGATCGGGAAGGAAGAGCTTCTGCTTCGCCCACTCGGGCATCATGTTTGAAAAGGCCGGAACGATGAATTTCTTTGATATCGGAGCGATCAGCAGGAAACCGAGAGCTGAGCACCAGAGCTTGACATGGCCCTCGCCTGCCCTCCAGATCGTTCCCACGGCGCATCCGCCGGCTATTGTCATCCCCATCCCGAAGATGGTGCCGCCGAGGAGTGCCTTGAGCCAGAAATTGGGATAAACCCAGGTCATGGCAAGTGCCCGGGCTGCACCGGGAGTCGATGTGCCCACTCCCATGTACTTGATTACTGTAAAGCCGAGAATGCCGACCGCGAGCGCCGCCATCACTGCTACAGGCGCTTCCGACTCACCGGTCATGAATGGCTCACGGAAGGCGCGGACTATGCAGAACCGGGATCTCTGAAGGATAATCCCGATGATAAGGCCCGTTATCGCGAACATCGCGAAGACGTTATCGGCACTGAATCGGAGAGAAAATCCTATCAGTATGACCAGGGTCAATATGACGCCTAGAATCGGCTGCCAGACCCCGGAAGAACCCTTTGCGGAGAACCACGTGAAGCTCTTCCCCATACTGAAATTCGGGAACTTCTCCATCTCCCAGAAGAGATACTTGAGCGCTATAAAAGTCCCTATAAGGAACCCGACTGCCAGTACTATCGCTCCTCCAGAGAGAGCCGCCCATCCGCTGAGGAATCCACCGATCGTACAACCGATGCCGAGGGTGGCTCCCAGTGCCATGAGCGCTCCACCGATGAATCCCTTGACCATCTCTCCCACAGGGGGGATCCTCACCGCGAAATCACGCCCCATCAGGGCTCCGGCGAAGGCACCGAGCAGCGTAAGCGTACCGAGCAGTCCATAGGGATGAAGGATCACAGGTGTGATATCGTGGAGTCCGAGCAGTCCGATTTTCTGGTAAAGGTTCTCCCCCCAGCTCATATATGTTCCGCTGCCACCCCAGGGGGACCTGATCAGAAACAGAAGGACATTGAGAAAGGCAAGAAGGATCCCGCCTACCCATAGCGGCCAGGCCTTGCTGAAGAATGTGTCCCACAGCTGGCGAAGGGCGCTTTTTTCGTTATTTTCCATGGAATACCGCTCCTTTTTGGCGTAATTACGGCAGATCGATCGTTCAAATCAGCGCGTATTCTATGGAATTATGCTTTTCGTATATAGAACTTGAAGACGCCGCCGTCTTCTTCCTGGCCGAGGCACTCGTTTCCTGTCTTCTCGCACCAGCCTGGAATGTCGCTCTTGGAGCCTGGATCGGTGCCGAGAAGCTCGAGAACCTGGCCGCTATCGAGGCTCTTCATCTCCTTGGTGAGCCGTAGGATAGGCATTGGGCAGGACAGACCCTTGCAGTCCACAGTCTTGTCGACATTGAAATCCATCTAGACTACCTCCTCCGGGATTAGCCCGGTACGAGACCCTCCCGGTTGCTCCCTCGATTTCACCGACAGTCTCAACCGGGTCACACAGAATTATAACGGAGAAAATCTACCATACCGCATGGTCTTTGGAAAGCATTATTTTATCTGATTATTCATTTATATTGCTATATAGATAGTTACACCTAAAAAAAGGGGGGGGCTGCGTCTAGAGATTTTTGAGCATTTCGATGATTATGCGCACTTCCCTGATCTCTACCTCGTAGCAGACCTTTGTCCCTTCCCTGCGACTCTTAATAATACCGGCGTTCCTCAGAATTTTAAGGTGTTGAGAGATTGTTGATTGTGGCAATCCTATGCTCTTCTGGATCTTCGACACATTGCAGCCGTGCTTTTCCAGCCTATCGATGATCTCGAGCCTTGCGGGGTGAGAGAGCGCCTTGATGATCTCGCTCATTCCAGCATAATCTTTCTTCTTCAATTCACTTTCACCAACTACATAGTTATAATGAAATATCGTCCTTTCACTCGACCCAGTATACCCGCCACGATGAATATTTCAAGAGGTTGTTTCGATCAGCAAACTGCTTACACCTGAAAATTCATGCATTGTCGGAGTCTATCTCTGTGCTCAGGCATGATCATCGCTTCCCTCAGACTCGTCATGATCTGCTTCGCCGGTACGGTTCCATCTTTGACGGCCGAAACCAGCCTGCTGAACTCGAACAGGTCAAGCCGGATACCCGCCTGTTTTTGATGATGAGTATTCCTGTGGTAAGTTATTCCCCATGGGACGGGACAAACCTTTCATTCAGAGCGTTTTGCGTGCGTAAACGGGCATCAGTCTCCATAAACTCATTACAAGTCTAAATTAATATTTTTTAAGTATTTCTTATAGTTTTATATTGATTAATTAAAATATCTATGTATTATCAGGTCATGGCTATTCAGATAAATCTTGATGTGATGCTTGCCAGGAGAAAGATGTCGCTCACCGAGCTGTCGAAAAGGGTCGGCCTGTCGCTCACAGCTCTTTCCCTCTTCAAGACCGGAAAGATGAAGGGGCTCAGGTTCGGTTCCCTCAGCTCTATCTGCCGGGAGCTCGATTGTCAGCCCGGGGACATCATCGAGTATATTCCGGATTGAGTGATCCACCCTCCTGCCTTGCGTCTGGAAACGGTTTCTTCAATGGAGGTCGAGTGATGACTGAGAAGAGCTATACGGTTGCGGGATGGCTTTCAATAGCACTCGCGGTTTTACTTCCCCTTCTGTTCGCTCTCGGTCTGGCCGAGACATTTGTCGGCAAGCATATGATCGGTATCGCTGATCCCGATCTCACGCTAGAGGATCTTGCCACTGTCCTCATTGGCGCGGCCATCATCTTTGTCCTCATCATGCTGAGGAAACTCCTGATCGAACGATACAGGTACACGAAGGCTAACAGGCTCATCACGGCCGCGATCATATGGTATATCGTGTTCACTATCGGTTCATTCGCCATGATATTCTTCGCCGACACCACATGGCCTGCTCCTGATATGACATCCTTGATCGCACTTTTCACTTTCTGGATCATCTCCATGACCTCAGCCGGCGTCATCGAGATCTTTCTCGGCCTGCGACTCCTGCAGATAAAGGAAAGAAAAAACGAACTGGTCAAGGTATTCGCATATGTCACCCTTGTGATGGGCGTGCTTGAGCTTACGGTCGTCCTTTCACCCCTTGCGCTGATCCTGATGCCTGTCTGGTGTGTTACGGCTGCGATGCTGTTCCTCAGGGAGAAGGACGAGGAACAGATCCTGTAGGATCGTCCGGCATTGCCACATCTGCTACTACCGGCAGCTGCCAGACCTTGAATATCGCCGTGGCGATGGAATCCACCTGGTCCCTGTTGTAGAACCAGAGCGGGAACCCGAAATGAACGCTCGGAGCCGCGACGCAGCCTGGCTTGTCGGCCACCACCTCGGCATAACTCGAGTACCAGAACGCGACTGTCTGATCATGGACGACGGAGTGGGTGTTTCGAGCCACCTCACGGTAAAGCGGATGGAAGCATGACTGCGACGAGTGACCGATGAAATTCATGTAGTAGTCGGAATCGTATACCTCAACGTAAAACATCCCCCTGACCCGCGGATCGAAGAAATTCCCCTCTCTGCTTACATTCTCCCAGAGATCGAGTCTCCGTGGAAATCCCTCGAATCCTCCTGTCAGTGGATCAGAGTCGTCGAGCACCGCCCACTGCATCGCATCGTAGTCTACCCGTCTGTTCGTCATCAGGTCGGGCCTTAGCAATCCATGGACCTTGTCGATCACCGAGACGCAGCAATCGCGGTACGCCATCGAGTTCGCGCCTGTCTCATTCTCACATCCCGGACTGGGGCCATAGAACTCACATCGTACGCTGATCGGAAATAGTTTGGCATAGATGCATGCGGCAAGCCCGCTCGTCCTCTGGCTCTCTCCAACCGTCCATAGATGGCCTCCCGAGGCAAGATAATATGAAAGGAAATTGAGGGTAAGCTGGCCCGATGATCCCTCGGGAGTGTACTTTACAAAACGGTTCCATACACTGCCGCTCAAATCAGCCGAGGCTGTAGAGTATGACCATATGACGTTCTTGTACTTCCAGAAATACTCCATCGGCGGCAGATAGAAATCATTATCCAGCACATCATATATATCGCGCTGCGGATCGAAATCCAGGACGTTCAGGCAACGCGACGTCCAGAAGACATCATGCTCGGTTTCGGTCGGAAACGCATAGATCTCTTGCGTGAAATCCAGAGAGGGAAAATCATCGACCCAGAGCAGGCCCCTGGACATATCAAGCGGGACGACCGTTATCTCGAGCGTGCCCATTGTTACATATCCAAGGTTGTCAACAACTTCAACATAAAGGACATGCGTACCCGAGTACCAGATCCTCTCCTGCGCTGACATGATGTAAGGGCTGGCGGCAACTTCCCAATGCGCCGGATCATCGAGCTGCTGAATATCCCATCCATACCTGAAGGATCGTATGACCCCCCCGTAATTACCTGCATCACCGGTCCAGCTGAATCTGGTGTTAAATCCTGACGGTACATTCATCTTCTCCGTTCTCATTTCCGTGCCGAGGAATGAGAAGGTCCCGAGATAAGGTTCGTTTATTCTCAGCACAGGCCCTGTTGGTATTATCGACATGAAATGCCGGACATTGGTCCTCTTGTCGAATATGACGGAAACTGCTCCCGCTTCGTCCTTCGCCTGCACCACGAAGATGTAGCCCTTGCCCGGCACGAGGACCTCGTTATCGCCCAACCATGCCTCCCTGCCCGAATCGCCAGGCTCAAAATACCAGTACCAGTCGGACCACTCCTCCTCGAATATCCCCGGATTCCTGTTCAGCTCCGTGATGATGCCTGAAGTGTACGGTACGTGCATGTACCTTACAGAATCGACTTCCTGATAGTTCCACGGTGAGTCCAGCGGGTCTTTCCCTTCCCATCTGAAGCGGATGAGGTTACTCAGCATCTGGGCGCCCATTGATGGATCCGCACAGTATGGGGCTGTGATCATGATATGGGGTGCCAGCGTGAACGCCGTGAAGGAACGATACGCAGCTTCAGATTTCGCGCCGCGGTCATCCACGGCCCGTACGAAGAAGGTATGTGATTTCTTGAATTTCGCGTACAGGCTCGTGTTGATCACGACATTACGGTCGTACTCATCTGCCGATACAGTGAACATGCTGTCCCCGCGCTTCGTATGCCCCCACTTTTCGGGGCCTGTTGTATCAGCGGGGTCGAATCCTATCGGATCTCCTTCTACCATGCAGAATTCGTAATGATCGATCTCTCCGTCTTCGTCATGTCCCAGCCAGAAGAAGTGAACGGTATACAGAGTCGTGTCACCTTCGAGCGGACCGTTGGTCAGTTCGATTTCAGGTGTTTTGTTGTCACACATATCAGATGTGAACACGTTTTCTGAACACGCGGGAAGAAACAGAAGAACGCAGGCCGCAATGAATGCCGCTGCGGCGTGCTTCATCATACTCTCTCTCTCACACATTCCGGACATAATCACCTGATCACCACAAATTTCCCGATAGTCCGCGAAAAACCACCCTCATCAGGATCTATACTGAACAGATACACCCCGCTTGTAACATCCTGCCCGTTTCTCGTGAGCATGTTCCACGGCGCTGTTCCATCACCCGAGCTCCCGTCATGATATATCACTTCGACAAGATCTCCAGATACGGTATAGATCCTTATCGTCGACCTGCATCGAGGCAGATTCCGGAACTCGCACCGGAGCCCTGTTGGATCCTGGTTGTTTGGTTCGAGTCTCCACGCTTCCATCCGATCAGCAGTTACAGGATTGGGGACGACGTACACTTCGCTGCTCTCGTATTCCTCTACTGTCTGTGCTTCCGATCTCGCCCTGATAAACAGGAAATTGGACATTGGCGTGTTGGCCCGGCCCGATGTCGAAGGAAGCCCGTCGTGGATGAGATGATCATAAGAGGTGACAGCATAGAAGTACGGCAGTCCGTTCTTCGCATCCTCATCGATCAGTCTGTAGTACCTCTTCCCTCCCTCGAATCCCAGGTCATACCGGACGAGACTCTCGAGCGTATCACAGACTTCCGGTTCGAGCCCGATCGGGCAGGGAATGGAATCGTTGGGGTATTTAATCAACGACAACTCGAAATACGCCAGATATTCTTCCCTGTCACTCATATTTTCGAGTGGCTCGTATATCCATCCTCCCTGCGATTCGGGGCGGCGGAACTCTATGTCGGGAGAAACACCATTGACGATGTCCCTCTGTTCCAGAAAGAACCAGAGGTCCCTTCCCGGTCCTGTGTTCTCCGTCGTACCAATGGGCCTGTGCCAGCCCTCCGCCCGCCATACCTGGTAGCCCTCGAAATCGATGATTCTCGATATCGGATCGGGAATGATCTCGGATAGATCGTCCCAGTAGACTTCGACAGCGTTATCTCTCGGGACAAGCCTCATATTAGGAGGGACTGGCGCCGAGCCTGTTTTCCAAAGGAGCTGATGCTCCCTGCCATCGATACCTGTCTTGTAGTATGACAAATCAGCGTCGAGCTTCCGGTAGCAGTCCGAGGGCCCCTCGTACCTCCACTTCTCTTCTCTGCAGTCCAGGTTGCTCCAGATGATCTCGTACTTCACTAGGTCGAATCTTGTACCATCGCCGTCGCAGGGATCCGGGTCCCAGTCATCGAGGGGACCTTCGACAGGTGATTCCCTGCCGATAACGCCAGTCTCAGGGTCCCCGTCGAGATCGTACCAGATACCTTCCCAAACCTTCTGAGCGGCTGCCGTGTGATCGAGCATGTCAGCAAGTGAAGCCCCGCCTACGAAGGCGAAATCGATGAAAAACGAAGTCTCCGGGGCCAGGTAGGAAAAAGGTCCGCAGCTGAGCAGGATCCTGTAGTCAGCGGCGGACATGGTATTCGGATCGACGATCCTCGAGGCAAGCACTTCGTATCTCTCGAAATCGTTAGTGGGATCGCCGCCGTCAATAAACGGCGCCATTCCCTTGAAGGTCCTGAAGGAGTTGAACAACTTCGAGGGAAACCATGGAAGGCCGTTCTTCCCGTTCGGATCTGTCGAGTGCCCGAGAAAGGCAATCCCGAAATATGAAGGCGTCCGTCCCTTGTCTCCGTCTTCGTCATAGACGTAAGCGACCATGATGTTGATCGGGATCTCAGCCTCATCCTGCATCACGCACCAGGGCCCGTTGAAGAAACCTACCTGGTCGTCCATGTGATAACTTCCATACTCTCTCGGTCCGGCATCGACATCTGCGTAGATCCCGACGTAGAGGCTCGTAAGAAACTCGCTTCCAACGTTCTCTATCCAGTAACGTACTCCGATAAAATCCTGGAAGTCATCTTCTCCCCACTGATATGACTCCTGCCTTACTCTGATTCCGAGAGGTTCGTGTTCCGGCCAGACCGCCCTAGCCTGCGGGAGATCATCAGAAAACCAGCAGGAGAACATCTGTTTGCCTACGGCGGCAAAGTCTTCATCGACCCTCCCGTCGCCATCGTCATCCATTCCGTTCAGCCAGTCCTCGTTGACAAGACCGTCCCCGTCGTCATCAGCCGGTCCGGGGTACCTTTCGCCGCCGGGATCTCCTTCGAAACTCCTGTAGATCGTACCTGCCTGATCTATCGACGGATAGAACTCCGTATCGGGGTATCCCGTCGAAACGAAAGGAATGCCGTTTCTCTCCGCCCCGATCCATATGCCGGCAGCGTAGAGATACTCGACCCCGGATCCGGAGGGATACTGTGCGGACGGCACATCTGCCATTGAATAGCGGCTCTTTGGAAGGGATCCGAAGAACCCCCAGTTGGTAACGTTCATCTGGAGGTTGCCGACGTTGTGGACAAACTCGCCATTTAGGACCGGCGCTTTATCTGGAGATGAAAACTTTCCGTCGAGCCAGGGATCACGGAACGACGTATCATCGGAGGGTACCGCAACGGATGCCGGAATCAGAACCATGAGGGCGCAAAACGACGCTACCCTCCACCACCCGTGAGTATCACGGACAGATTCCATACTCCCCCAAGACCTTTCTGTACCAGGCCGCGGAACCGGAACAGTAATCAGACACTATTATTATCGTATCATTCCATTTATTAATCAAGAATTCCATCAGCCTGAATGATTGTGTCTGCAGGGTCAGGAGGATATATTACGAGGGTAACATGAAGGAGTGGCACAATGAAAAATACGTGTGCTCGAGACGCAGCCGTATTGATCTCTATTCCCTTTTTGTTCGCGTTCTCATCCTGTTCCGAGGATGCAGTCGAGCCTGATACTACTATCCCCACAGTACTGTTGACCTTCCCTGTCGATGGAGACACGGTTGGAAGCCAGACTCCTGTATCAGCTGCAGCGCAAGACAACAGCGGTATAGCTTCAGTACGTTTCTATGTAGATGACAGGATGATAGCAGAGGACAGGAACGAACCATATGATCAGGTCTGGTTCTCCGGCTTCTGGGAAGACGGAAGGGAATATTCCATCCGTGTCGAGACAGATGATGAATCGGGGAACACATCCTCATCAGATCCTGTCTCTTTGTACATAGCGGAAGATTCCAGATTTGTCCCTGAGATGATACAGCCGGCAGTTGAAGCTCCAATACCATATTCCAACGTGATATTCCGATGGACCCAGGTTCCAGGCGCAAGAGGCTATATTCTCCGTATCGCTATACCGGATTACGGAATCGATCAGTTCAAGTGTGACGATGCCGGATACGAGACGTGCTATCTGCGCATTTCTGTTACGGAACTTACCGCTGATCTGCCAATCCCCGTTGGATTAACGGGAGATGGCACTCTCGATGTCATCGTGGACGTCAAGGCTTACTGGGACAGCTACCATGACTCGGAATGGAGCGAAGAGATAAGGTTCCAGGCTGAACTTCCAGAGGAACCGCCGCCGGTATCTATTCAGAATATACTCGAAGGCGTTCACATGAGTATCAGAGAGACATACGGTGGCAGATGGCAATGGAGCTATATAGTCTGTGAACCGGAAGTGACGATCCTCCTGGAAACCAGACATATCTACTTCAGTTCTAATCTTTTTATAGAATATGAGTGTGAAATATCAGGTGATACAATCAAAGTTGACCTGACAGGAATCGGGTCTCCCCCCCTGACTCAACCAGCGTGCGGCCCTGCCAGGGCCGGTATATTGATTTATCCCGAGCCGGGAACATATACGCTTCTATTGTCATGTCACAGATCCATGGATGTCTTTTCAGTCGAGGTGACGAACTCATCAATATTCTATGATCAGGAAATTCAGGATTTTGTCGACTCCGAACCGGAACTGATCCGGAGAATCAGGGAGAACTCGTTCTATTTGCTCGCCAGTGCGTACAGTTCAGAAAACGAGTGGATGGTCCGGGCATTCCATGATTCTTTGATGAATATGGGATGTTTCGAGAGATTCGAGTATCCGGAAGGCGGTATCCTTCCCTACGACCGTGACTGTAGTGACTGTGAATTCTTCCTCTACGAGAATGAGGAGGACTACACAGCTGCCGGTGAGATGTTGAGGAGTTTCCTGCAGGATCCCGTTTACGGGGATGGAGATTTCCGGATAACTCTCCGCAGCTGGACAAATATCTTCTACGACTCCTACAGTCTCAAATAGATATCCTTGACCGGCAATCCCTGCATGGATATTGTGAATCCATGACGGTTCCAGCGCATAGTGCCATGATATCACGGAGAAGAGGCCTTATACAGGTCTCCCTCTTCCTGACAGCTCTTATCCTGCGTCTTACTCTCTTTATAATCGCCTCATCCGATGAAGCAAGGTTCATCAGGCCCGACACACAGACCTATGTACGTCCTGCGATCAATGTGATCGATCACGGTGCATTCTCGGCAAGCCCGGAAGAACCATTAGAACCTGAATTCGACGCGACCCCGGGATTTCCAGCCTTTATTATGGCTGTCTTCGCCCTTTTCGGAAGATCGATAACCCATGTCGCACTGGTGCTTCTGATCATCGACTCCACAGTACCCGTCATCCTGTTCAGAATCGGAGACAGGTGGCGTTCCTGGAGGACCGGAGCGGCCGCCGGCGCGCTGTACGCAGCCAGCCTGCTTCCCGTCATCTCCTGCCAGCACGTGCTTTCCGACAGCCTGTTCACTTTCTTCCTGTCGCTCCAGATCCTGTTCTATCTGCGCTTTTTCAGGGAGGGCCGCTCGCGCGATCTTCTGATAATGGTCCTGCTTATCGGTATAATGACTCTTATCAGGCCGACAGCGTCATACTGGATCTTCATACTTCTGGGATTACTGCTCTTCGTGAGGCCGCTTCCCGGAAACCGCAGGATGTCGAGGATATTGATCTCGGCTGTGATCTTCGCGGCGATCTGCACCCCATGGATAGCGAGGAATGTCCACCAGGGCGCCGGATTCCGCCTGGTCACAAATACCGCGAAAACGGTCCGGTATTATTTCGCGGCAGCTGTGGAAGCTGAGAATACAGGCACCCCAGCCGGAAAGATCCGTAATGAATGGAAAGCCGCTGATATCGAGTACTTCGAGAGCAATCCCGATCTCTTCCCCGATGAGGATTCCAGAGCCTCGTACAAGACTGAAAAAGGCCTGGAGATTATCAGGGAAGACCCACTCGTCTTCGTCAAGCTGAGCGCCCGCCCATATGTTCTTTTTCCCGCTCTCGATGCCTTCTATGAGCATATCGGAGTGTCGGCTGGTGGAAAAGGTACCCTTGACATTCTTACGCGTGAAGGTCCCTGGGCCGCGGTCCGACACTACTTCGATGGAAGGACCTGGCTGCTCATCCCGGTCCTTCCGTGGATCCTGCTACTCGGGGTTATATATCTCGCGTGCGTCCGGGGCCTTTTCATCTGTTTTCGGGAGAAAGCCTGGGGAGCCCTTCTTTCCTTTGTATTCTTCGCCCTTTATTACATCGCGCTGCTCGGGCCCCTTACTCTTTCACGCTATCGCCTGCCGGCGATGCCTGCAATCGTACTGATGGCTGGCCTGGGAATTACTTCCTGGAAGAGATTCAAAGAATAAAAATGAGCCGCCCAGGACTTGAACCTGGCACCCCCTGCTTAAAAGGCAGGTGCTCT
>DAOVNN010000051.1 GCA_030630165.1 Candidatus Krumholzibacteriota bacterium | reverse complement strand
GGGCATATCGCCCTTTTCAGCCGTGAGCATCAGTTCGGCCAGCGCCGGCATGACGTCCTTCATCTCTCCCTTTACCTTCCACGGTCTTCCGCCCATATCGAAGGAAGCGTTGATTTTATTTATGCTTCCGCCGTCGATCGAGGCTGTCGTCTTGAGGGAAGTGATGCTCGCTGGCCCCTTTTCCCCGGGCAGTTCGTCGGCGGAGAGATCGACTGTCCCGGCAAGCTCTAGATCCTTCCAGGCCCGTGAGATCTTAGCCGGCGTAGATCCGCCTTCCTTCGACGGGAACAGGTTCCTCAGGGTAACGGGCTGAGCGCCACCTTTGATTGCCGCCTTGAGGATACCTTCCATCTTCATCGGTTCGCCCTTCGCCTCTTCAGCAGGCGCCAGGGCAGCCATCTCAGCCAGATCGACCCTGGCATGAACGTCGAAGCTGATATAACCCGGTTTCTTTTGCGCGTTGTCGACATCCATCCCGAAAACGACCGTCGCCCTCGACTTCTCCGTTTCCAGCGAGAAATCCTTTGATGAAATCCTCGAATCGGAGAAATCAACCGATCCATCCGCGGTGAGCTTCGGTGCCTGCTGCGAACTGACAACGATCTTCTCCATATCGAGTCTGCCGCTGACCACGATCCCGGAAGGATCGGAAGCCATACCGGTAGCCCTCGCTTCAAAACCGACAGTTCCGCTCTCGACCGTGAATTCCGGCTGCTTTTCCGGCAGCTTCAGCAGGCCCTTTTCCTTCAGGAGGTCGATCAGCTGTTTCGCGTCGAGGCCGGACGTCTTCACATTTATCGTGAATTCCCGGTTGTTCTGCAGATCCACCACGTCACCCTCGAACTGCAGGGCCGCAAGGCCGGAGATCGCAAGCTTGCCATCCTTCACGTCTGCCCGTGTAAGGTCGGCCGGCGCCTCTACCCTGCCGCTGAAACTCAGTGGGGGAAGTTCGACCTTTTCGCCGGTCTCGAGCGTTGTGATCGTAATCTTTCCCGCCGACACCTTCGGATCCAGAATGAAGATCGAATCGGACGGAGTCATCGAAAGCCTCGCGCCGAGTTCCTCGACCTCTACATCCATCCCGGGAGGCACGCCCGCGAGTCTCAATGAAGCCCCGTCGAGAGTGACACTCTTTATCTCCGGCTTCCGCCTGACGAGGCTCATCAGCGAGACGTCGACATTGAATTCTGCTGCCGACAGATCCACACTGCCTCCCTCCGGCAGGACCTTGGAGACCTTCAGCCCGTCTATACTCACCCCGAACCCGAACGGGAACCTGATCCCGATATCGACGAACTCTATCTCGGCACCGGCCCTAGCCTCGATCCTCGGCACGATCATCGTGGTGAGGCGCTCTTTCGTAAGCACGATCCTGAGTATGATACTCGCCGCGATTATAACTCCTGCGATAACGCAAAACGTGATCAGCAGCCTTTTCGTTCGTTTAGTCATATCTACCACCTTTTAAAAACAACCACAGATACTCTAGCGGAACGAACCGAACCGTTCAACGTGTTATACAACCGTATGGGGAAGTTGACACCATGATATACCTGGGTTATTATTATATGTGAACCTCACCTGGTTACACAGCCTTCACGGGCCGGGGGGATGAAAATGATGTTTTCCATAAAGCCGCACACAGTCCGATCGATATCACTTCTGATAATAATCCTGTCCACTATGGTCCTCGCGCATGGCTGCAGCGACGAGATCACGCCGCCGGTCGAAAAGGTGCCTTCCGAACTCTCCGGAACACTCATCCATGCTACCGGATGCAAAGACATTGTATATGAATTCGATGCCGGGGCGCCGACAGATCTCGACTGCGTCACGTGGGACTGGGACGGCTCCGATAAGCTGCGGCTCGTCCACGTTAACGCGGGCCTCAATTGCTGCCCGGGAACTATTGTCGGCCTTGTCAGCGTCGACGGCAGCGTCATCACAATCGAGGAGACCGAAGGCGACGACGCGATCATGTGTCACTGCCTCTGCCTCTACGACCTGACGTACGAGATAGCTGGCATATCGGGCGGAGCGATCACGATCACCTTTATCGAGCCGTATGTCCCTGACGGCGGGGAACCGCTGACTGTTACGGTCGACCTGGGGACAGAACCGACTGGAAGCCATTGTGTCAACAGGGATACCTACCCGTGGAGCACGGGTCAGATCGGCGAGGATCCCATCGGAATGATAGACAACTACAGCGGGTGCAAGCATCTGACCGGCACATCCGAATCCACCCTGCCCTTCAACCCCGACTCCGCATGCGTCGTCCTGTATAACTTCCCCCCTGACAACCTCCTGCGGATCTATCACATCAATACGGCATACAACTGCTGCGTCTATGCCCTCGACGCCGACTTCGAGTTCGCCGAGGGCCTCATAACGATCACCGGGATCGAGCATCCCCCCAGTGGGCTCTGCGACTGCATCTGCCTCTACGACGTCAATTACTCGATATCCAACTACGAGCAGGGAATCACGACGATCCGGTTCGTCGAGCCTTACCTCCCCCAGGGCGGGGAACAGCTCGAGATAACGGTAGACCTTTCCCTCGAGGGTACCTGGACATTCTGCGTCCCGCGCGAAGGATATCCGTGGAACGAAGAAACGAGCGAGGAGCAGGACAAGGCGATACTGAAGGGAATGTACGACGAGATCATCGATTACATCGGGACCCCGTACTGCTCAGGTGACGACGACTGCAGGTCCATCGGGATAGGCGCCAAGCCATGCGGCGGGCCGTGGATGTATCTCATCTATTCGGCATCCATGGTCGACGAGGCTCACCTGCAGAGCCTGGTCGCTGCACACGACTCATTCGAGGATTACATGAACTTCAAGTATGAATACTCTTCCGACTGCAGCATCACCCCTCCTCCTGTCCTCGAATGCCACGAGGGGATCTGCAGGAAAGCCCGGTAATAACGGCGGCTGATTTCACCATACCGGGAAAAATTGAAACTATTTATCCCCGTACAAGTACTATAGATATCGGCATAAGCGTGCCTGAATGCAGGAGCGGGGCGGTCAGCGGGGTTGTCCTGTCTTAATGTCTTATCACAAAACAGGTTACTGGAATTGAGATATCTATTTAGTCACCCTTTTCTCTTTACCCCTGGAAGGAGATCCTGATGGGTAAGCGAGGTTTACTGGCCCTGGCGCTGGTAGCGGTCCTTCTGACGGCGGCAGACGTGTACGCCGCGACCGAGGAAAGCCGGCTCATGCGATTCCCCGACATCCACGGGGAACTCATCGTCTTTACCTACGCTGGAGACATCTGGACCGTACCATCCGCAGGCGGAACTGCGACGCGTCTTACGACACACACCGGCGGTGAGGCGTTAGCGAAGTTCTCCCCCGACGGCGGGACGCTCGCCTTTTCCGGGATGTACGACGGGAACCAGGATATATACACGATACCCGCGACCGGCGGGATCCCCAAGCGGCTTACGTATCATTCATCAGGCGACATCGTCGTCGACTGGCACCCGAAGGGCGACAGGATACTCTTCCGTTCGGTCCGCGAGTCGAAGACCAATCCAGGCCCGCGCTACATGAAGCTCTTTACGATCGGCACCGGAGGCGGATATCCCGAGGCGCTTCCCCTCTTCGAGGGGGAGCTCACCTCCTATTCAGCTGACGGAACGAAGATCGCTTACAACAGGATGAGCCGGGAATTCCGGACCTGGAAGAGGTACAAGGGTGGAATGGCCCAGGATATCTGGCTCTACGATTTCGAGAAGAACGAATCAGCGAAACTGACCGTATTCGAGGGCACCGACGCCTTCCCGATGTGGCACGGCGACAAGATCTACTTCATATCTGACCGTGAACACACGATGAACATCTACTGCCTCGAGCTCGAATCGCGCAAGATCACCAAGCTGACCAACCACAAGGAATACGATGTAAAATTCCCCAGTCTCGGCGGCGACTCGATCGTCTACGAGAACGGAGGTTACCTCTACGTACTGGACCTCAATACCGAAAAGTCGAACAGGATCAAGGTAACAATACCGAGTGATCACTCGTGGCGTAGGCCCCGATTTGTAAACGCCTCGCGCAACATCAGGTATTTCAATGTTTCGCGTACAGGTAAAAGAGCTATTTTCGGCGCCAGGGGCGAGATCTTCACCGTCCCCGCCGAGAAGGGGGAGGTGCGCAACCTTACTAACACATCTGGTGTACGCGAACGCAGCCCCGCGTATTCGCCGGATGGAAAGTGGGTTGCTTACCTCTCCGATAAATCAGGTGAGTACGAGATCTACACGATGAAGTCGGACGGCACAGGCGAAAAGAACCAGATAACGAAGGGCCTGGGCAACTACCCCTGGCTCATCCACTGGTCGCCCGACAGCGAGAAGATCCTCTTCCACGATGAGACGTACCAGCTTTACTACATCGATATCGAGGCAAAAAAGATCGTCGTGATCGACGAGGACCCTCTTTTTGATATCAACAGTTACACGTGGGCGGAAGACTCGAAGTGGATCGCCTACGCGAAGAACAACGAGGACAGCTATTCATCGATCTACCTGTATAACATAGACGAAGGCGTTGCGCACAAGGTCACCGGCGACATGCACAACGATTACAACCCGTCCTTCGATCCGGGCGGAAAGTATCTCTATTTCGTTTCCGACCGCTCGATCAACTTCTCGTTCCATAACTTCGAATTCGACGTGAAGTATGAGACCCCCTCGGTCATCTGCGTCGTCACCCTCAAGGCCGACACCCCCTCCCCTCTCGCTCCCGAGAGCGATGAGATCGAGATAAAGGAGGACGAGAAGGAGGACGAGAACGACGACGAGGAAAAGAAGGAAGAAAAGGCAGACGAGGAAGACGACAAAGATAAAGATAAAAAGGACGGAGACAAGAAAGAGGAAGCCGAGGAAGACAAGAGCGTCGAGATCGATCTTGACGGGCTGGAAGGCAGACTCGTAGTCCTCCCCGTAGGATCGGGCAATTTTGCCGGCCTGGTCGGTCTCGAGGACAAGCTCCTCTACGCCCAGTTCAGCCAGCCGACAATGACGTACGGTCCGCCGAACGGGCAGTTCTCGGGCGTCATCAAATACTTCGACCTCAAGAAACGCGAGTCCAAGACCGTCATCTCGGGGATCACCGGTTACGATATCTCCGCCGACGGCAAGAAGCTGATCTACTCGGCCCGGGGCCAGTACGGCATTATAGATATCGCCCCCGGCAAGAAGGTCGGCGACGACAAGATCAATACGCAGAACCTCAGGATGAAGCTCGATCCGATGGAAGAGTGGAAGCAGATGTTCTACGAGGCCTGGAGATTCGAGCGTGACTTCTTCTACGTCGATAACATGCACGGCGTCAACTGGAAGAAGATAAAGAAACGCTACGAAGCGCTTCTCCCCTATCTGACGACAAGGGGTGACCTGAACTACATCATCGGCGAAATGATCGGTGAACTGAACATCGGCCATTCGTACGTCGGCGGCGGGGACTACTATCCCAGGAGCCCGAGAGTCTCGAACGGCAAACTCGGCTGCGACTTCGAGATCGACAAAAAGAGCGGACGATACCGCTTCTCCAAGATCTACAAGGGACGCAACTGGGAGCCGCTGTTCACCGCTCCTCTCAACCAGCCCGGCCTCGACATCAATGAGGGCGAATACCTCATAGCGATCAACGGCGTCGAGCTGAAGTACCCGGTCAACCCGTTTGATCTGCTTGCCAACACCACCGGTCACCAGACCGTTATCAAGGTGAGTAAGGAAGCGAACGGCAAGGACGCCAGGGAGTGGACCGTCGTACCGGTAGCAGCCGACATCAACCTGCGTTACGAGGACTGGGTGGAAGGCAACAGGCAGAAATGCCTCGCGGCCTCCGACGGGAGAATCGGCTACGTTCACGTACCGAGCACCGCCATCACCGGGCTCTACGAGTTCGGGCGGCAGTTCTTCCCGCAGTCCAGCATGGACGGGATCGTCATCGATGTCCGCTACAACAGCGGCGGCTGGATGCCCTCGCTCTTTGTAGACAGGCTGGGCAGGGAACTCAAGAGCCTCTGGGGATCGCGCTACGGAACGATCCGAAGGTTCCCGATGAGCAGCCCCACCGGACATCTCGCATGCGTGATAAACGAGTATGCCGGCTCCGGCGGAGACGCCTTCCCCTACATGTTCCGTCAGGCGGGCCTCGGTCCCCTGGTCGGAAAGCGGACATGGGGCGGACTTGTCGGAATGAACCGTAATACCCCACTGGTCGACGGCGGCATGGTAACCGTACCGACGATCGGGTTCATCAACACCGACGGCGAATGGGACGTTGAAGGGTACGGCATCACTCCAGACATCGAGGTCGACAACATGCCCGACGAAGTCGTCAGTGGCAGAGACCCGCAGCTCGAGAAAACGATCGAGTACCTTATGAACAAGATCGCCGAGGATCCGCCGAAGAAGACCTGGAAGAAGCCTGCGGATCCCGACAAGAGCTGATAAAAGCGAAGCAGCAAGATCGCTGAGCGAAGCAGGGCACGCCGGTTGAGCAGCGGCGGAACGCCTGCGGATGAAAGCCCTCTCCGGGAATCCCGGAGGGGGTTTTTCAATAACGATTATAAGCTGCAAATTCCCTATGGTCTTGAATTTCCGGCCCTTTCTGTAGTATAATGACGTAACATCTGAAAATTCGTGTGTAAAGGGAGGAACGATGCGCAACCTGCTGTTTTCCACCATGATTCTCGCCCTCTTGTCAGCTCCTGTATCGGGTGCAACGATTCTAGTGCGTCCGGATGGAACGGGTGACCAGCCGACCATCCAGACCGCCGTGATGGCATCGACCGCAGGTGATACGATCCTGCTCGCCGGCGGAACGTTTACCGGACCGGGCAACCGTGATATATCAATATCAGGAATGAATCTCTACATCTTCTCAGAGAGCGACGATTACAACTCATGTATTCTCGAACTCGGCGGATTCCAGGGCTTGAACTTCTCCAGCACATCTTCCGCCCTGTCGATTGTCAGAGGAATATCTTTCAGGGACGGTTCCGCGACGCAGGGAGGCGGAATCTACGCCGACATCTCATGGCTGCAGATAGAGAACTGCAGGTTCGATATGAACTCCGCTTCAGGCCACGGTGGTGGAATATATGTCTCCAACGGCACATACACAGTCGAGGATTGCGCCCTGACAGACAACTACGGCAGGTACGGCGGAGGGCTCTACTTCGCAGGAGGCTCACTCACTGTCAATCGATGCGACTTCACGGGAAACACCTCGGAGACAGGCGCCGGCCTCTATCTTTACACTGCCAGCAGCATCACCGTCAGGGAATGCGTGATCGCGGATAATTCAGCCGATAATTTCGGCGGCGGCATCTACAACAACACTCCCGGGACCTACGTCTTCAGCTGCACCCTGGTGCAGAACAGCGCCAACTCGGGCGGCGGAGGGATATACAACTACAGCAGCGGCTTTATAGGCATCGATCACACCATCATCGCGCTGAGCATGACCGGCGGATCGTACGGCGGAACGGCGCAGATATACACAATAGCCTGCTGTGATTTCTTCGGAAACGCCGGCGGAGACTGGAACAGCCCGATAAATGGATACTTCGGCATCAACAACAACGTAAGCATGGACCCGATGTTCTGCGCTGAATACAACCCGTCCGATCCCTGGACGCTCGACTCGAACTCCCCCGTATTCACCGCATCCTGCGGGGTAATGGGAGCGAAAGATTATGCCGGCTGCGGCGTCGTAGGCACTGAAGAAGAGAGCTGGGGCGCCATCAAGAAGATGCACCGGCAGTAGACGAGATACCATCGGACATCAAAAGCCCCCTCCGGATCTCTCCGGAGAGGGCTTTTTAATGCTCACACGGATAACATGGTTCCGAGAAGCATCTTATAACTGATCGATCATTCCTTCGTCCAGGACTGATCCGCCTTGCCATACCTGCACGAATGGTCGACGATCCAGTCGAGGACCGGCATCCAGACGAGACCCTCAGCATTGTTGGCGGTGAAAAGATCGATGTGACCGAAATCCGCCACCACGTATTCGGGCGGATAGAGCGAAACGACGAAGCTCGTCACATCGGTGCTCCCGAGAAGCGAGAGAGTATACTCACTGTAATTCCCCATCCCGCCTGCCGATCCGACATTCAGGATGGGAATGCAGACATCACCGAGATGGTCGTCAAACGGCACGTCCACGCAGTCGCCTATGGTATTGAGGTAGTCCACCTCGAACAGCGTCGCTTCATACGCACAGCCTGTCACCATGAACTCGAACCACCCCTGGTCCGTGTTGAACTGGAAGCCGTCCGGCATACCGTACTCGTCATACGTGCCAGCCAGGAAATGATAGGTCGGGGTTAACGGGGACAACATAAACGTCGCGGCGCCATATACCATCGCGACCTGGTAATTGGTGAATCCCGGAACGATCGGTGATCCGCCGTCCGGATCGGTCATCGCGAGATATCCTAACGGGGCGAAGTATACGGGATCGCCGTACTGGCCGCCTTCATACGCAACCTGCTTGGCGCCTGCAAAATAACAGCCTGTCCCAAGCAGGCCGGGGTCATCTGTCTTGAACGCCATGTCGACAGGTATATAGCCTCGGACGTTTCTGCACTTCTCATCCCTCTGTGTTTCCCAGTTCAGGTAGGAATATCCAGTCGCGGCTCCGCTGCTGTAGCCGAGCAGCAGCATCTTACCGGGGCCGCCGCCAGTCATCAAGCGCGTGAACCTGGCGATGGATATGGCAACATCGAGGTTCTCGATCTGGTTCTGCATCCCCCAGTCTGCCATGAACGAGAAATCGGTCGTTCCCTGCGGAACAAGTATCCAGTTCTGGTCAATGCCCCAGACGTCAATATCGTTCTGGGCGAGATATATCGCGAAAGCATGGTCGCCGGGAATACTGGGAGACACTGTTCCATAGAGAAAGACACCCTCGAAACCGACACCGTCTCCATGCTGAATAAAAACGTTCTGGCAGGTCTTGATCGGCTTGTAGGGCCTGCCTTCCTTCACGACACGGTGCAGACCGATCACGTCGTAGTCGCCTTCACCTATCTTGAGTGTATAGCTGTAATGAGCGATTCCGGGAGCGACTTCCTCGCGCTCCATCCCGATGATATTTCCGCATCCTTCCGGTGTACGGAGCTCTCCATCAGCATCGAGCCAGCCCGTTTCAGCTATGATCTCCGCGGCAAGGTACTCGGGGTCTAGATTGAGCGAGGACGATCCCTGGTTCTCGAGCGGTTCGACTCCCCTCTCGTTACTGCATGACACAACGATGAGCAGGGCAAGAACCGTCAGAGCAAAGAATCTTTTCATGGTGATTTCCCCTCCACTGAAGTCAACTCGTGGCAAGTCACGTCTGATTAATACTCTTTCAGGTCAGGCATACCCCATGTTCAGGACACACCTCACCTGTTGGATCTGATGCCGGATTTTCAACAGCCGGGAAGAGATCCTTGCAATCCGAACCGCAATTGTTTGCCAGAACTGGCTAGAAAATAAAAGCCGCTTTAACGTGCGGAATGATATCAGAAGAAGAATCGTTTTTCAATAGAAATCGTAATGAGAACTACCTATAAAGCCTGTTGGTTATTTACATTATCCAATGTCCGCTGGTTGCTGCTCCTTCCGGCCCCTGTAGAAATAGCGCATCATTACCAGCGCTCCCGCTCCGAGACCGATCAGCAGCGTAAAGAGTCTCCACAGGAGCACGTAAGCGCCAATGTATTGCGCTGGGATAATGCCCTTCATCACTTCAGCGGCGCTTATCTCAGCAAGTCCTGCCGCGCCAGGCGACGGAGCGAAGTAGAAGATCATTATCAGAATCAGCTGGGTATATATCACCTCGAGGAAGGGGGCATCGATCCCCATCCCCCGCAGCACGACCCAGGCGATTGTAAACTTGTTTATATAAATCGCCGCGGACAGAATGAATCCGATGACGAATGCCGACTTTCCCTTCGCGAGGAAAAACTTCATCATTGTGTTATAGCGATCGACGATCTTGTCGGCTGCTTCGAGATATCCCTTCCGGTCGAGCCAGTGGTTCACCGGTGATATCAGTCCGGCGACAAACCTCGTCGACTGCTTCACAAACCCCGGATTGACCAGCCCTGCGACCGCGAGAGCTATAAAGAACAGGAATATCGCGAACGATCCCGAAAGAAGGTAGTGAAGACGGAAGTCGACCGTGACAGGCTCGAAAAACACGAGAAAGAGCAGACTGCACAGGGGCAAAAACAGCACTGTTCCAAGAAAAGCGCTCAGGAAACTGACGACCATCGCGTCGAAGACGGGCATCCCTTCCTTGTAGAGGACATAAATCTGACCCGGCCCACCACCGGTCTGGGAAGGTGTGATGCCTCCCATGAAGATGTTCGCGAGACCGGCGCGGACACACCCGAAGAATGAGATGCCGGGTTGGAGTTTTACAGCGAAAACATAGATACGCAGTCCAGCCAGGAACCAGTCAAAGAAAACAAGAACCAGTGCGAGCACAAGGTACTGCCAGATGAATCCGGTGAGGCTCTCGATACTCCCCGCGAATGACGACCTGTACAGCACGAAGACAAGACCCAGCACGGTCAGGACAAGGAAGATCCGCACCCCCTGCCGGACCTTTGACGTCGAGGGCAGAATTGCCTTCGTCTGTTCCCTGTCCACAGGCAGGATCGATCTGTTGTCATTCAATATTATCGGTCCCGCCTTTTAATCTGTTCAGTATAGTTCCTATCCTCGGGTCTTTCCTGGCATTCTCCAGGTCACTGCTGCCGTTGACGTAATCGTAGTCGCCGTATCCCCTGTCGACAGCCCTGACGAGATACTGTATGGACTCCTCCGTTTCACCGCGCAGGGAATATAACCTGGCCATGGTGATGAGCGCATAATAATTATCAGGATCCAGCCTGACCGCACGGTTCAGTTCGGTGACAGCTTCGTCATACCTGCCCAGCGTGATATACGTATCTCCCAGAAGATAGAATGCCCAGTAATTATCCGGGTCGAGTGAGAGACATTTCCTGAAAGAGTCCAGCGCCTCTTCATGTCGGGCCATCTTCACATACGCGATCCCCTTGAAGTTGTAGACAGCGGAATAATCCGGATCGATCGTCGAGCAGGAATCCGCCGTCTCGATCGCCCTGTCATACTGCTCGATGTCGGTATAGAGAATAACGAGGTTGTTATATGTCAGCATGTGATAGGGATCGATCTCCAGTGTCTTCCAGAACTCGGCGGCAGCCTCATCATCCCTCCCGAGCATCCTGTAGGTCAACCCGAGATTGTTCCTCGCATCGACATCATCGGGGTACATCTCGAGAAACGCCCTGTAGGTCTTCAGTGCCTTACCAGGGTCCTCCTCGACAATACTGTAATACTCCGCCACGATGCGATACTTCTCCCTCTCGGTGAGGTTATCGCTGTACTCGTAAGCCTTGAGGTAGTAATTCTTCGCCTTCTCCGTCATGCCGAGGTTATTGCAGACGGTCCCGCTGGCTGCATATGCCGCGGAAAATGTCGAATCGATCTCGATGGCATTGTTGTAGAAGACCATCACCTCTTCCCACGACTGCGGGCTGCGGTGAATCTCCCTCCCGATCGAGTACTGTTCGAGTGCCGCCAGCGAGGAAGTCGTCACCTTCGCCAGGTTTTTGTCGCTCTTCTCGATAGACTGCATCGATTCGCCGAGATCCTTTCGTATCCGCCTGGAGATATCGTCGACTGCCGATATCAGCACCTCGTCTCTGCCTGAGACCGTGATCCTGATAGGGCTGAGTCTCGTGCCCCTGTTGACATCCACGATCGACGCGCTCAGGCTGTACGTATCGCCG
>DAOVNN010000299.1 GCA_030630165.1 Candidatus Krumholzibacteriota bacterium | reverse complement strand
TGACCTTCCACAACCTGCCTATGGGTATGCCCCGGACTCATGTCGACCTGCTTCCGATCTCCCGGTCGCTGATGAAGGGCCGCACCCCGAACAACAGGCTCCAGACCCTGGAGAGATTCGTGCTCGGCAGGAAGAGGACAGACGACATCCCCGGCAGTGAGATTCCCGGCGCCTACCACGAATTCGTCAGGACCGGGGACGCGCGGCAGATGGCCGCCGTCATCCACCACAATCGGCTTGACCTGCTTTCGATGATGGAGCTGATCACTGTTTATTTGAAGAATATTTAAAGGGCCGGAAATACTCCAAGCATGCAACAATCTCACCGGCCGGCAACATTGGTGCTGGTGGGCAACATTGTTACTAATCGTTGCAACGAGCCCCCCGGTACATGTAAAATATTTTTCCGGAACCGGAAGCCTTTTCGCGGCAAAGATGCCGCTCAAAGGAGATAACCTTGGACGTTAAGAGATTTTTAGGCAAGATCACGGTCGATGACCTTTACGACGGTCAGATAGTCCACAGCCACAAGATACCGCTGCGCAACGCCCGCTTCGGCGAGCTCGGCGAGCCGCTGCCCGCGATCCTCGCCGCGCTCCTCGCTTCCTCGGGCGTCGAGCACCTCTACACACACCAGGTAGAGGCGGTCGAGGCTCTTCGTAGCGGGACAGACACTGTCATAGTCACCTCCACTGCGAGCGGGAAGACACTCTGCTACAACATTCCCGTCCTGGAATCCCTCATAGAGGATCCAGAGAGCAGGGCGCTCTATCTCTATCCGACGAAGGCCCTCGCGCAGGACCAGCTCAGGGTTCTGAAGCGTTACAAGGAGGGAGACGGGATCGCGTTCGATGCGGGGACATACGATGGCGATACGCCCGGTGCGCTGCGAAGGAAACTGCGGGACGGCGCGAATATACTCCTGACAAATCCAGACATGCTCCATTCGGGGATCCTCCCGAACCACGCCAGGTGGGCCCCCTTCTTTACGAGGCTTCGCTACGTCGTCGTCGACGAGATACACAGCTACCGCGGCGTCTTCGGATCCCACGTTTCGAACGTGATGCGGCGTCTCTCGCGGATCTGCGACCATTACGGGGCCAGGCCGGTGTTCGCGGCAAGCTCCGCCACGATCGCAAATCCCGGCGAGCACGCCGGCCGCCTGCTCGGCCGTGAGATGAAGGTCGTAACAAAGGACGGCTCGCCGAGGGGAAGGAAGACATTCCTCATGTGGAACCCGCCGAATCTCGACGCGGCGGGGATGGAGCGAAGGAGCTCGAACGCAGAGGCGGCCGAACTCGTTACCCGTCTCGTCCTCGACGGCGTCCAGACGATCGCCTTCGTCAGGGCACGCGTCGTGAGCGAGGTCATCACGAGGTACGTACGCGAAATGCTCTCGAAGCGTCGCGCCTCACTGGCTGACTCGGTGCATCCATATCGCGGCGGCTACCTTCCCGAGGAGCGGAGGGAGATCGAGCGCAGACTGTTTGAAGGAGAACTCAAGGCGGTGATCAGCACCAACGCTCTCGAGCTCGGCATCGACGTGGGAGCCCTGCACGCTTCGGTGATCATCGGGTACCCGGGGAGCATCGCCTCGACATGGCAGCAGGCGGGAAGGGCCGGGCGCGGCATGGAGGATTCGCTGATTATTTTCATACCGCACAATACCCCGCTCGACCAGTATCTCGCGCGAAATCCCGACTACTTCTTCGGTCGCTCCCCCGAGAACGCGATAATCGATCCGGAGAACCCGCACGTACTGCTCGGTCAGATGCGGTCCGCCGCCTTCGAGCTTCCGCTTGCAGTGAAAGAGGTGGAGGGAATGGGCGAATACGCACCAGCGATAGCGCAGCTCCTCGAGGAGGAGAGGGACCTCAACTTCGTGCGCGGCAGCTGGTTCTGGCGCGGGCACGGCTACCCGAGCGCCGATGTCAACCTGCGCAACATCTCGCCGAACATCTACACGATCATCGACGAGTCGGACGGCAACAGGGTCATCGGTACTATCGATGAGGCAAGCGCCTTCCAGCAGGTCCATCCGCAGGCGATATACCTCCACGAGGCGGAGACCTATTTTGTCCGGGACCTCGATACCGTGAAAAAGATAGCTTTCATTGAAAAAACGGACGTCGACTACTACACCCAGTCGATCACCGAGACCCAGGTCAAGGTCGACCGGGAGGAGAAGAGCGGGCAGTGGAGGATCAGCCCGATCGCGTTCGGCGACGTATCCGTGACCGACCTGACATTCATGTTCAGGAAGATAAAGTTCGGAAGCCGTGATTCGATCGGCTACGGCAAGTGCGACCTGCCGCCGCAGGTCCTCGAGACTGCCGGCATGTGGATAGAGCCCCCCGGCGATGCTCTCGCCGCGGTGCGAAAGTGGGGGAGGGTGCCGTCCGAGGGGCTGCTCGGCCTCTCCAATATACTCAGGGAGGTCGTGCCCCTCTTCGTGATGTCGGATCCTCTCGACATCGGGACGACGGTGAACTCGCGCTCTACCGGCGGTCCCGCTCTCTATATATACGACAAGTATCCCGGCGGACTCGGATTCGCGCTGAAGACATTCGACATCATCGAAGAGGTCATGCAGGCCTCTCTCGAGCTGATACAGTCATGTGGGTGCAGGAGAGGATGTCCTTCGTGTGTCGGCTCGCCGATACCTCCCTTCTCGCAGCTCGATCCCGACACGGGCGGACGCGGGATGATCCCCGACAAGGAGGCGGCGCTCGTGATCCTGCATCTCCTTCTCGAGATAGAGGCCTACGAGCCGGCTCCCCTCGAGGATGACGATGGAGGGACGGTGGAAAGGCCCGAGGGCAGGCCCCTTCCAGTCGAACTTGAGAACAAGCTGCGCAGGACGCTGCTGAGCAAGGGACAGCGCGGCCGTAGATCGTGACAGGGCAGCAGGTTCCGGTTTAATAACTCTATTTATCGTACGGCGTTGACGGCTTCAGCACACTGTGCTATATTGCACCGGTATTGTCCAGATCGAGACACTTACAGAGTAAGGTCAATCGGGTTCCATGGCGATCGCCGCGGAGCCCACGACTTTCTTTAAACCGGGAGGACCCCGATGAGGGTTATCAAGCGTTACCGCATCCATGCGGGCACGTTTGCCTGGATTCTTCATCGCCTTTCCGGGCTCGGGCTGATCTTCTACCTGCTTCTGCACATATGGGTGATCAGCCACCTGTCCGGCGGTGAGAAATCCTTCGACGGGATTATGCATGCATTCGGCAGCCCCCTCTTCAAACTGATGGAGATAGGGCTCGTCGGGGTGATCTTCTACCACATGTTCAACGGTCTGAGGATCATTCTTATCGACATGGGCGTGATGGTCGAGAAGCAGAAGATGCTTTTCGCTGTCTCCGTTGTGGTATGGCTCGCCTGCTGGGGCGGGGCCGCTGCGGTAATGATCTCGCGGATGTTCTCCGCGACAGGTTAGAAGGGAGGCCGCAATGAGTTACAAGTACAATGAGACCGCAAGGTCGGGCGGCGCCCTCTGGTGGTTCTTCCACCGCCTGAGCGGGCTCTATCTCGCCGTCGTCCTGTTCGTCCACGTCCTCGTCCTGCACGTTCTGATGAAGGACGAGCTCGCGTACGGC
>DAOVNN010000069.1 GCA_030630165.1 Candidatus Krumholzibacteriota bacterium | reverse complement strand
ACGAGGGAGCGCTACGCACTCGCGGTAGAGATGCTTTTCCCCGAGCTAAACATCGAGAGGTACATGAGATGAACCGGAAGGTCCTGAGAGCTCTTATAAGTGTTACTGACAAGAATGGAGTAGTCGATTTCGCCCGCGGACTCACTGACAGAGGGGTGCAAATCATCGCATCCGGCGGGACCGCAAGAGCGATAAGGGATGCCGGGATAGAAGTGACGGGGATCAGTGACCTTACAGGATTCCCCGAGTGCATGGACGGAAGAGTGAAGACACTTCACCCCAAGGTGCACGGAGGGATCCTCGCCGACCGCACAAAAAAAGATCATCTCGAGCAGGCAGCGGAACTGGGGATAGGACTGATCGATCTGGTCGCTGTAAACCTCTACCGGTTCAGGGAAGCTGCTTCGAACCCCTCTCTCTCCGAGCTTGATATAGTAGAGCAGATCGATATAGGGGGACCTACTCTGATCAGGTCAGCCGCGAAGAATCACGATTCTGTGTCCATAGTGACTGACCCGTCCGACTACACGGATATCCTTGAGGAGATGGACGCGAACGAAGGGTGCGTTACCGATCAAACGAGAAGGAAACTCTCGTCGAAAGCTTTTCACCACACCGCCTCATACGATTCGGCCATATCTGCGTGGTTCGACGGTATCGAAGCTCCAGGTGAGATGCCGGACCAGAGGATCAGCGTATACAGGAAATCCCGTTCCCTCAGGTACGGCGAGAATCCGCACCAGAAGGCTGCACTGTATATCGAGGAATCACCTGTCGGGTCCTTTCACCTGTTCGAACAGCACCAGGGAAAGGAACTCTCATTCAATAATATCCAGGACATGTGGGCGGCATATCTTCTCGCCCGTGACCTCGGGAATAACGCGTGCGCAATACTCAAACATATGAATCCGTGCGGCGCCGCGGTATGCGACACTGTCTGGGAAAGTTTCATCAGGGCGCGCAAGACAGATCCGGTATCCGCCTTCGGAAGCGTCATCTCCGTCAACGGGATCGTCGACGAGGAACTTGCCGTCGCTTCGAAAGAGGGATTCGTCGAAGTGATTCTTGCCAGAGGCTTCACCGACGGGGCGCTGGAAGCACTGAAAAAGAAAAAGAACCTGAGGCTGATCACACTCCCCGAGCAGGAATGGGAGAGGGAGATCTCCGGACGAGTCTCAAGGGAAGCGGGGCCGATGCTTCTCGTTCAGGACAGGGACACGGGATTCCCGGAGATAGAGAGCCTCGATATCGTTACTTCGAGAAAACCTTCCCCGGAGGAAGAGAAGGCGATGCGCCTCTCCTGGAAGGTGGTCAAGCACATGAAGTCAAACGGAATCGTCATCTGTGATTCTCTGGGCACGGTCGGTGTCGGCGCCGGACAGATGAGCAGGGTCGATTCATGCAGGATCGCGGTCGAGAAGGCGCGGATCGAGAATATGACGATAGAAGGGGCAACGGCAGGATCCGACGCATTCTTCCCCTTCCCGGACGGCGTAGAGACCCTGGTCGAGGCTGGTGTCAGGTGCATCATCCAGCCCGGGGGATCGATAAGGGACGATGAAGTGATTGCCGCAGCCGAGAAACTCGGTATAACGATGGCTATCACAGGCAGAAGACATTTCAGGCACTAGGAGGAGTATCAGCATATGATGAGGGAGTGGGAAGGCGAATCCATTGTAATCCTGGACTTCGGGTCTCAGTATACACAGCTGATCGCACGCAGAATAAGGGCCGACGAAGTATTCTCCGTGATTCTGCCGCATTCAGCAGGAATCGAAGAGATTTTGGCCGAGAAACCGAAGGGACTGATCCTTTCCGGCGGCCCCGCAGACCTTACCGAGGAGAATGCGCCCAGGCTCAAAGCTGATATATTCTCTCTTGGAATCCCTGTACTTGGTATATGTTACGGCATGCAGCTCATATCCCAGATGAAGGGCGCCGAGCTGGAAAAAACCGGCCACAGGGAGTTCGGTCACACAAAGATCGAAGCGAACACCGGTACGGCCCTCTTCAGAGGGACGCCGGCGGAGCAGAAGGTCTGGATGAGTCACGGGGTGCGCCTCAAATCCATGCCCGAAGGATTCGTGACGACTGCTTCCTCGCCCGGATGTCCCATTGCCGCGATGAACAATGACGCGGAGAAGATATACGGGCTTCAGTTCCATCCGGAAGTCTTCCATACGGAGAACGGCATCGAGATACTGCAGAATTTCCTGTTCGAGGTCTGCGGCTGTGAGAAGGTGTGGAGCTCAAAATCGTTCGTCGACCTCGAGGTATCCCGCATCAGGAAAAAGGTAGGCGACGCCAGGGTCCTCTGTGCGGTCAGCGGCGGAGTCGACAGTTCCGTGATGGCCGCACTGGTCGACCGGGCGATCGGGAAGCAGCTCGTTCCCGTATTCGTCGACAACGGGCTCCTGAGAGAGAACGAGGCCGAAGAAGTACAGGAGATCCTCGCCGGATGCCTTATGACCGACCTTGTGTTTGTCGATGCAACAGATGAATTCCTTGAAAAACTCGAAGGCGTCACGGACCCGGAAAAGAAGAGAAAGATCATCGGGAAGACATTTATCGACGTATTCGAAAGAGAGAGCGAAAAGCGCGGGCCGTTCGCGTTCCTCGCGCAGGGAACCCTTTACCCCGATGTCATAGAGAGCCGGTCGACTGTCGGACCGTCTGACATGATCAAGTCGCACCACAATGTCGGCGGCCTGCCGGAAGACATGAGCTTCGAGCTTATCGAACCCCTCTCGCTTCTCTTCAAGGACGAGGTAAGGGAAGTAGGAAGGTTTCTCGAGCTCCCCGCAATTCAGATCGAACGGCATCCGTTTCCCGGGCCGGGGCTGGCAGTCAGGGTTCCAGGCGCCATCACGAGGAATGATCTCGATCTCCTGCGCAAGGTCGACAAGATATTCATAGACGGACTGAAGAGATATGGTCTCTACAATGAAGTATGGCAGGCATTCGCGGTGCTTCTGCCTGTAAGAAGTGTCGGTGTGATGGGTGACGAGCGAACCTACCAGAAAGCGGCAACGCTGAGAGCGGTGACGAGCACAGACGGGATGACAGCGGACTGGGCGAGGCTCCCTTATGATTTCCTGCAGGACATATCGAACGAGATCATCAACAGGGTCGATGGGGTGAACAGGGTCGTATACGACATCAGCTCGAAACCGCCCAGCACAATCGAATGGGAATGATGCTGAGCCGGACAGGACTTCTTCTTCTGATCTTGATATCAGCGTTTATCTGTGCGCCGTCTACCGGCGCCGCGGAGGATCGTCTTGCGCAGGCGATGAGAGCGCTCGAAGCAGACAGCTTTACGGCCGCCCTCGAGCTCTCGTCGGTAAGGCAGCCGAATCCATGGCTCGAAGTATACCGGTTGAGTCTGAGAGCGGAATCCTTCCTCGAAACAGATGACAGTACAGGCGGAGCCGAATGCGCTGTCTCGGCTCTACGCCTGATCTCAGGAGGAGGAGCGAAAGATCACCCGTTGGAGGGCGGCCTTATCGATCTTGCCGTTCATTGCAGCGGTCCGGAAATCTGCCTGCCTTTCGTGACCGACAGGATCTCATCCCGACTGAGACCGGGGACACTTCTTCTCATCGGTCGACATTATCTCGAAACGGGGGACAGTGCCGCCGCTGCTGCGACTATCACACTGGCCTCAAGGCGAAGGCCGCGCATCGGTGATATGGAGTTATTAAGTGAGCTTGCCGTCAGCGGAGCTCTCGCCGCGCCAGGAATCTCCAGTGAGACAGTCGCCTCACTTGCTTCGGCCGCTATAAACGCCGGAGACAAAGAGACATCTGAACTGCTGATAGATCTCATCCGGTCTGCTGGAGAGTATAGCTGGCTGGCGGAACTCCTCGACGCTGACCTTCTCGCCTCAGCCGGCAGTAAGACCAAAGCCCTCACTCGATACAGGGCAGTCTTCAATTCTGATAAATATCCGGTAGAGGGAAAGAAACAGGCTCTTCAGCGTCTTGCCGGCCTCCAGTACAGGATGAAGCGATACAGGGACGCTTCGACCAGCTACAGAACATACGGGCTCTACTATCCGGACGACCCGCTGGCGGAGATGTCTACGGACAGATCGGCCAGGCTCGAGGTGGCTTCCGGACGGTGGGAAGCAGCCGCCGCTACATGGAGCAGGATCGCCGATGCCGGTCCCGGAAGCCTGATCGGCCGTGAGGCGATCCTCGGAATGGCGGTGGTTCTCGAGAAGACGGGGAGAAAGAGTGAGGCATACAAGGTCCTCGTCGACAACCTGTCGGGCATCCGGGGCAGACTCAGGGCGGCATACCTCTACTGGATCGTAAGGACGTGCGGTGACGAACAGTTGCGTTCTGACCATGCCTTGATCCTCGAAGGGCAGGCTGCCTGGTCTTTCTACGCGATAGCGCTGGGGGACGGGACGGGATTTCTGAATGCCGATGATGAGCGAAACGCCATTCCCTCGATAAGCGTACTCGAATCGGATAGCAGGAAGCTGTCTTTCCCCGGTTCAGGCGTTCCCCTGGATCATCCCGCTCTGGGAGCATTCAGGTATTTCGCGTCGGAAAAGATGAAGAGGGAAGCGGCCGGATGCATGCGCGGGTATATCAAGTCCCTCGACAACACGGGGAAGAAGGAATGTGTCGGAAGCCTCTACGGGGAAGCTCGGGAATCAGGGCTTGAGAGTCTCTGCCTCGAACTGGCAGTCAAATATGACGATCTCTTCGCCGGCAGGAAGGATTACATCGAGTTTCTATATCCTTTCGCGTATGGTTCTGAGATAGATCTATATTCGAAAGAAAGAGAGCTTCCACCGGAACTGATTCTCGCCGTCATCAGGGAAGAGAGCAGGTTCGACGAGGCGGTCGAGTCTGCAGCCGGAGCCTGGGGACTGATGCAGGTCATGCCCTCGACAGGCGATTGGATCGGAGGCAAATTAGGCAAGAGTGAGGTGACCTTATCGGACCTTCGCGATCCAGTGTTCAACATATCCGCCGGTTGCTGGTACCTCCGTTTTCTGCTCGATCGGGCCGATGAATCTCTCGTCGCCGCCCTTGCAGCCTACAATGCCGGACACGGCCGGATGAGATCCTGGAAGAAGAGGCTTTCTCCACACATGGATCCGCTCGCGGCAGTAGAACTGATCGGTCCATCCGAGACGAGACAGTACGTCCGCCGGGTCCTCGATTCGATGGCAGCCTACAACCGCCAGACCTCGACAATCCGTAAATAAACCGGCTGCGCAATCCTTGCACAATGCATGCGTTAAATCGAGTCTGCGCCACGAATTTAATCGATTCGGCACTTATCCTGTCAGGCACATCATCGGATAAACCTCGATCGGTCCACCGCCTCCATCTCGAGCAGTCTGTATTCCATTGTAAACACGATACTTCTGGCTCCGTCCGGGAACTGTCTCGCACGAACCGATTTGGCCTGTGACTTGCTAATAATTCTTCGAGGGATGTCCTGTAGACACAAGCACAACCATATAGGCAAGGAAGGTCGTTCAATATGTTCGTCGAAAAGTTCCTCAGGTTTGTCCCCAAAAAAAATCTGAAGAAAGCGATAGCGTTCTTCAATAAGGGTGAATACAGGAAGGCCTGCAAGGAATTCGAGGCCTATATCGATCATTCAGGCGAAACCAATGCCGGAAAGGACCAGGAACTGCTCCGGATGTATATGGTTGAGTCGTATATAGAGTACTCGAAACAACTGGATAACGGCGGAAATATATCAAGCGCCATCAAGGAACTGGAGAAAGCGATAGAACTTCAGCCCAGATATGCTGATGTACATTACGGACTCGGAAAACTCTATGAAAAGGCCGGAAGAAGGGTCAACGCGAGGGAAAGTCTCAAGAGAGCCCTGTCGGTCAATCCTAATTACTTCAGGGCTCGTGTAATGCTGTCGAGGAGTTACTGGCTTGACGGTAAACATGATCGTTCGGCGGAGGAACTTATCTCGAGTCTTTCGGCATCTCCAGCCTTCTTCATCGATCAGGTCCAGCAGCTGACCGGCCTGGTCAAGAACGATCCGGATAACGATGATATCATGGACCTTTTCAGGAAACTTCTCGAGGAGAGACCCTCCTCATCACAGGTCAGCAAACAGCTCGCCCTGGAAGCGATCCAGAATGGCGATTACGAATTCGCTCTGGCCGAACTGAGGAAATCTCTTTCACTTCATCCCGATTATCCGGACCTGCACAACATGCTCGGTATCGCCTACGGGAATACCGGCATGACGGACGATGCGATCATGGAATTCGAGACTGCCCTGAAGATAAACCCGGATTACCTCAAGGCGAGACTCAATCTCGCTCTCTCACTCTACGAAAAGGGTGCCCGGGAGGAGTCGAGAATGAATCTCGATATGGTTCTCAAGCTGGATCCCGAAAATGAGCTTGCGAAAAACCTCATGAATGAACTGTCACCGGTAGGGAGCGAGAAGTAAATGGCTGCGAAAACTATGAAGAGCGAATACTACTCCGTACTGGAAGTATGGCACAAATCCACAGCGGATGATATAAAGAAGAACTACTTCCGGCTCGCGAAACTGTATCACCCTGACGTAGCCGGCGACAAGCCCGAGAACAGGGAACGGTTCAAGCTTATAAACGAGGCCTACAGTGTATTGAGCGATCCTCAGAAGCGCAGAGCTTACGATGAATCCATGCGCGTCAAGGGCGGTGCTACCAGAGAAGGTAAGGAGATGCGCCAGGAAGACGGCAAGAGCGCCTCGATGGCGTTCAGGCAGGCTCGCGACTCGATGAGGGTAGGCCGCTACGATAAAGCGATCATGCTATTGAGAACGGCGATACGCTTCGATCCCTCCGATCCAGCCTATCACAGCTGGTACGGGTTCTGTCTCGCGATGACAAACTCCGATCTCCACGCAGCCAGGGATGCCTGCAGGAAAGCTATCGAGATCGAGTTCTACAGCGCCGATTATCACGCTAATCTTGGATTTGTCTATTTCAAGGCGGGGCTGAAGAGCCTGGCAGTGAAGCATTTTACCGAAGCGCTGAAATGGGATTCCGGTCATAACCTCGCGAAAAAGGTTATGACGCAGCTGAACGGTGGAAGCTCTGCATTCGGTGAGGCCGGACCAATCGATAAGCTGATAACAGGATTTAAGAAGATTTTCGTCGGCTGATCCATCTCAGAAAATATATCCGATTAATTGTTGATTTTTCAGGCGCCTCTGGCTAACCTCTCTCCCGAGGTGATTGCCATGAGAAGAACTTGCTTTGTATGTTACGGCGCCGACGGCAAAAAAAACTCTCTAACCTATCATGAAATCTCACGTAAAGTCGAGGGAGACGAGTTCTTCCTCTTTCTTTCCAGGTCGAGACCCGAGGACGAACTGCCGCTGAGGGAGCTCTACAGGCGGATCGTCTCCTCTTCCAGGTTGGGCCACCCTGCGCGTTTCTTCAGGGAACTTGCGGAGTCGGTGGGAATGGAGGCGAAAGACGGCCAGAATGATTCATGGCTGGATGAGACCTGCATCCTCATGGTATGGAAGAAAGGCGACGAGGCCTTTCTCTTCAGGAACAAGAGAATAGAGCCCGTCTGTTTTAATTCTGGAACTGGAAGGGAGGACTCGATCCAGTCTCTGGAAGGCAGGGTCGAGATCGGGCTCCAGAAGGACGGGAGCCAGGTCGATCTCTTCGATAAGAAGTACGGGGATCATTTTACTCTCGATCAGTTCAGAGTCTCGGAAGATGTACAAACGCTCCTTTTCGCACCTTCGAGGGATTTTGTGCGCAGGAACAGGGAGGCGCTTCTTGACAGCGTGCTCTTTCCTTCGTTTGATATACCGGCGAGCGGGGAGCTGGAAGTGGATACGGACAGATCACTGGGGGCGATGCACTGGGGACGTGTAAAAACGGTCAGTGACATGCCGGAACGGAAGAAACGGGGTGTGGAGATCATGAAGGCTTCTAAACCGATGGCAGCGGGAGCAGTTGCTCTCGTCATTGCCATATTGCTGATATTCAAGCCTTTCGGAGGCGACAGGGACCAGTCCGGCGGTGGTGAGGAGGTCCTCCTCGCGCCTGCGGGGAATACCGCTGACGATAATGTAGAGGAAATAACCTCGGATTCCGATGCCGGTGACCCGCCTCCGCCTGTGACGATCGAGAAGACACCATCGAGCGGCAGGGTCGTCATAACAGAAGGATGGAAGAAGAAATTCGACGCGGCAGTGACTTCTTCTCCTGTGATCTGCGGCGATAATGTGACTTTCGGCTGCAGGGACGGGAATCTATACTGTTTCTCCCTCGATGGAAAAATCAAATGGAAGTATGCGGCTTCCACAGGCGTCGGAGCCACTCCAGCCTGTGTCGGGGACCGTATCGTTGGTGCGGATTATGAAGGGAACGTATTCTGCCTCGCTGCGGCTGACGGGAAGCGGATATGGAACTACAAGGGCGGGGCCAAGATCGTCAGCAGCCCGGTTATCAGGGACAGGGCCATTATCGTGTGCACCATGGACGGACGGATCATATCCCTCGATCTGGAGACCGGCGCGAGAAGATGGAGCCAGAAGATCGGTGAACAGGTCTGGGCTACACCATCTGCAGGAAAGGATTATATCGTAGCGGCCAGTACGGATGGCTCCCTTTTGAGGATGACCCTGGACGGCAAGGTCACCTGGAGGGTCGCTCCAGGCGGATCGCTTCATTCATCGCCACTCTGCCTCGAAAAGGAGGATCTCCTTATCGTCGGCACGGACGACAGGTATCTCATTGGCTATTCCCTCTCAAAGGGGATGCTGATGTGGAGATACGGGGCCGGCAGCGAGGTCAGGAGCGCACCTGTGAGCTCGGACGGTAAGATCATCGCGGGAACGGAGGACGGAATCCTCATCGCCCTGGATATGAACGGACAGTTGCTCTGGAAGAAGGACATAGGGGGAGCGATAAGGTCAAAGCCCTTGATTATAGGTGAGCTGATCGCTGTAACGTCTTACAATTCAAAATTATCCATACTATCGTTGGCCGACGGCACCATTGCGGCTGAGTACAGGGCCGATGGTCCTATCTATTCCTCGCCGGCCTACCATGGCGGCAGGGTGTTTTTCGGCTCAAACGGAGGATTCCTCCACGCTCCATCGGTCACTACGGCCGGAGGATGATCCCGGAAGACGGATAACAGCATTTCGACGCCTCCGCTACTCGATCGGGTGACGACCTTGATTGACAGGAGGCGTTGTATTATCTTGCTGTACAAATGGAGGTTCTCTTTTTGTTCAAGGGATTGATACATAAGTTTGTCGGTGACAGGAAAACGAGGCTGATGAAGCGCCTCGCTCCCGATATCGATCAAGTCAAGGAATGGGGCGACAGCTTTTCCGGCCTCTCTGACGACGAATTCCCCGTCAAGACAGCGGAATTCATCGAGAGGCTTCAGAACGGGGAGACAGTTGACGACATCATGCATGAGGCATTCGGGTTGGTCTACGAGGCGTGCAGAAGACATGTCGGCCGCTCCTGGAGTGTCGTAGGTCACGATATCACGTGGGAGATGGTACCGTTCGACGTCCAGATCGGCGGCGCGATAACCCTTCATGAGGGCTCGATATCGGAGATGGCCACGGGAGAGGGCAAGACACTCGTCGCCGTCATGCCTCTCTACCTCAACGCCTTGAAAAAGAGGGGTGCCCACCTGATCACCGTCAACGATTATCTCTCCAGGCGCGATGCTGAGTGGATGGGCAGGATATACGAATTTCTCGGCCTGACGGTAGGCTTCCTCCAGAACGAGATGGGCCCGGAGGAACGCAAACGGGTATACGAAAGCGACATCACATACGGAACCAACAACGAGTTCGGATTCGATTACCTCAGGGACAACATGAAACTCAACAGCGAGTATCAGGTCCAGAGGATCCATCACTACGCCATAGTCGATGAGGTCGATTCGGTGCTCGTAGATGAGGCCCGGACACCACTGATCATTTCGGGCCCTGTTCAGGGCTCCTCGAGAGATGAGAACTTCTCTTTTCTCCGAACCCGGATCGAGGGCCTCGTCCGCAAACAGAAGAGAATGGTGAACGACCTGATGAGCGAGGTGGAGAAATCCGCCGCCTATGACGAGGAAGAGGTGGCGGACGACTATGACATCGGCGTAAATCTCCTGCTGGCCAAGCGGGGCGATCCTAAGAACAAGAAATTCACCAAGCTCCGTAAGATGCCCGGTCTCGATCGGATGATGCTCAGCTCCGAGGCGGGGTTCATGAGGGATAAGACGATGCACGAGCTCGATGAGGAGCTCTACTTCGTCGTCGACGAGAGAGCAAATACGGTAGATCTCACGGAGAAGGGACGCAACAACCTTTCCGCGGAAGACAGGGAGCTCTTCGTGCTTCCCGACCTCAGTATACAAGTCGAGGATATAGACCTGGACGAATCTCTCGATCCCGCCGAGAAGATCAGGAAGAAGGACGCCGCTTACAGGCGGTACGCCGAAAAAAGCGAGGTCATCCATATCTTCTCCCAGCTGATGAAGGCCTATTCCCTCTT